>DXDP01000141.1 GCA_019115445.1 Candidatus Nocardiopsis merdipullorum | reverse complement strand
AGTGAGTTCGGGCACGGAGTAGGTGTTGACGACCTCGGCCGCGGTGAGTTCTTGGGTGCGGTCCATGCGCATGTCCAGGGGAGCGTCGTGGGCGTAGGCGAACCCGCGTTCGGTCTCGTCCAGCTGTGGTGAGGACACACCGAGGTCGAGCAGGATCGCGTCGGCCTCGGTGGCACCGGCTTCGTCAAGGGCATGCGGGATGTCGGAGTAGAGCGCGTGCACGAAGTGGGTGCGGTCGGCGTAGGGCTGCAGACGCAGGGCACTGCGTTCCAAGGCCGTGATGTCACGATCCACACCGATCAGACGCAGTTCGGGGCAGGCCTTGAGGAGTGCCTCGGCGTGGCCTCCCAGTCCCAGGGTGCCGTCCACCAGTACGGCGCCGGGACGGGACAGGGCAGGTGCGAGCAGTTCCACGATGCGGTCGAGCATGACCGGCACGTGAAGGGGGTCGATACCGGCTCGTGCGGCCCGAACCCGGGATTCGAGGTCCCCCTCGACCGGGTGTTTTGGCTCTGCCCCTTCTTCGGAACCACCGTGCCGCCGGATGTCCCCCATGCGTTTCTCCTCCACGCTGTCGCCGTCTCCCCGTCGGTCGCCGCGAAACGTGCACTCAGCACGCCTCTGCGGTGTGCCTCGCGTGGCCTGCCGGGTCCCGGTCGGGCCTTCTCCGAGCACAGCCGCCATTGTCCACCTTCTGGTGAAAAGGCGTTGACGATCTGGCGCCGGGGAAGTCGCGCCAGCCCGCGTCGGGGTGTTCGGAAAAGACCCGGTCCGGGCCCCGTTCTGCAAGGGTGTGGACTGTGGGCTGCTCACTCCGGCGACAACCGCACCGGATTTCACAGCACTCCGGGCAGCACCTCCTCGGACAGTTGGGCGAAAGCCTGCTCCTGTTCGGCCTCGTATGCGGCCCATGTTCGAGCGGCCCAGATCTCCAACCGTGTGTTGGCACCGATGACGACACAATCGCGCTCCAGGCCCGCGTAGGCACGGAGTGGGGGTGGAACGGTCACACGACCCTGTTTGTCACAGGACTCGTCGGAGGCGCTGGCGAAGAAGACCCTGCTGTAGTCACGGACCGCCTTGGCTGTGACCGGGGCGGAGCTGAACACCTCGGTGACGCGCCGAAACTCCTGCGTCGGGAAGACGTAGAGGCAGTGCTCCTGACCTTTGGTGATGACCATCCCCTCGGACAGTTCGTCCCGGTACTTCGCCGGCAGGAAGAGCCGCCCCTTCTGATCGAGGCGAGGTGTATGGGTGCCGAGAAACACACGCTCACCTCCTCACCCCCGGTGGAGAATCCCTCTGTCTCCACGGTGCCCCACTTTACTCCACTCCTCCCCACCGTCAACAGTCGCCTGCCGAAATCGTGCGTCGAACGCCTCGTTGAACACGCAGGTCAAAGATGTGTTCCTGTGGTGGAGCGGTGAATCGTCCCCGAGCTTCTCGGCAGGGCTCGACAAAAACGAGTGGTTGGTGCGTGTCTTTCGATGTCCGTGCTCGCAACCCGGAATCGGCCGATGGCCGATTCCGGTACTTTGGTTTGCAATCGCTCCGATGGGCCCTAGCCTCGTTTTCGAGCATCGGCACATTGCGGGCACGCCGACACACTGCGGACTTGGGGGCGAGGGGACTCGTGTCACTCGGCACACATCACGACGACCGCGGGGGCGGCGTCCCATTGGACGTCGGCGCGATCGTCACCGTCGCCGACCGCATCCGTTCCGCGATCGAAACGGTCATCGAAGGCAAACCAGAGGTGCTGCGCATCACGCTGACGACCCTTTTGGCGGAGGGGCATCTGCTCATCGAGGATGTTCCCGGAGTCGGCAAGACCATGTTGGCCAAGGCCCTGGGACGAGCAGTGGACTGCTCCGTACAGCGGGTGCAGTTCACCCCCGATCTACTACCCAGTGACATCACCGGGGTGAGCGTCTTCCACCAGGACCGCAAGGAATTCGAATTCAACCCCGGTCCGGTGTTTGCCAATATCGTGCTCGGTGACGAGATCAACCGGGCCTCCCCCAAAACCCAGTCCGCCCTTTTGGAGTGCATGGAAGAACGCCAGGTCAGTGTCGACGGACGGACCCGAGCGTTGGAAAGCCCCTTCATGGTGGTCGCCACACAGAACCCCACCGACATGGAGGGCACCTACGCACTGCCCGAGGCACAGCGGGACCGTTTCATGGCCCGCGTCTCGGTGGGTTATCCGGCGCCTCAGGCCGAGTTGGACATGATCGACTCGCACAGCTCTCGTTTCCCGCTCGAGTCGCTGGAGCCCGCCACCGACACCGCACAGATCCGTTCCCTGATCGACCAGGTACGGACCGTTCACGTGGCCCCCGGGATACGGCGCTACGTCGTCGACCTGGTCAACGCCACCAGAACCAGCCCCGAGTTGGCCCTGGGTGCCTCTCCACGTGCGACCCTGCACCTGGTGCGTGCGGCCCGTGCCTACGCCGCCCTGGACGGACGCCACTACGTGGTGCCCGACGACGTCCAGGTCCTGGCCGTGCCTGTACTCGCACACCGTCTGCTGCCCGGCCCCGAGGCACAGATGGAACGGCTCACCTCCGAACAGATCGTCGCCAAGATCATCACACGGCTCCCGGTTCCCGGGCCGCAATGACCCCCACGGCGCCGCGGGGGCACGGTGCCGCTCCTCCCCCTGGTTTTCCGTACCCACCCCAAGAGAGGGCCCATGCGTTCGCGACGAACCCTCACCGCCCGAGGTATGTGCATGCTGGTCTTCGGCGGGCTCGCCCTTGCAGCAGGACTCGTGATCGGCCAGCTGGAACTCGTGGGTGTCGGTGTCCTGCTGATCACCGTGCCCCTGTTCTTTGCGTTCACCGTCATCGGCTCGGTCGGTCGGATCGCGCACAGTCGCACCGTACTTCCGGTCCGTGTACCCGCCGGGCACGACGCTCGCGTGATGGTGCGCGTGGGCAACTCCTCCACCTCCTGGCCGATCGCGTCGGTGTTCGTGGAGGATTCCCTGCCCGTCCCGCTGGGCTCGGAGCCGCGTTACTTCATCGGTCACCTCGGCCCCAGGGCCGTGCGTGACATCACCTACCTCCTACGTCCCGCCGTACGAGGCCGCTACTCGGTGGGGCCGCTCCGGATCGGCGTGTCCGACCCGTTGGGATGTGTGCGGGTCACCCGTTCCGTGGGTGCGCCGTCGAGTCTGCTCGTGACCCCCAGGACCGTCCCTCTGTGGGAGAGCGGCCGGGCCGAGGGCTCCCA
>DXDP01000140.1 GCA_019115445.1 Candidatus Nocardiopsis merdipullorum | reverse complement strand
GGGGGCGGAAGGTTCGGTGTCCTCGTCGTCGGCGGGGTCCTCTGTCGGCCCGGTCCACGGTACCGAGGTGGCCAGGGTACGCAGGGCCCGTATCCAGTCGGTGGTGCTGGGCCGCTCCCTGGGTTCGGCGGAGAACATCGACATGACCAGCTCGCGCTGTCGCTCCCCCGCCCCGGCCAGCAGCGGCAGGGCCCCGAATCGTTCTCGTAGCTGTTCCGGTGCGGTCGGCGGTTCCTCCCCGGTCAGGGCGAACCAGGCGATGGCACCGAAGGCGTAACGGTCGGTCGCGGGGGTGTACTCGCCACTGAAGATCTCCGGGGCGGCATATCCGGGGGTGAACCAAGGGCGGCTGGTCAGGTGGTGGGCGGCGATCCGGCTCAGCCCGAAGTCGACCAGGGTCGCCTGTCCCTCTTCGCTGATCATGATGTTGCCGGGTGACAGGTCGCCGTGGACCACCACCCGTTTGGAGGGGGTACCCCGTCCCGAGTGCAAGATCTCCAGAACCACGGCGATCTGTTCCAGGTAGCGCAACACCTCACGTTGGCCACGCACACCCTCCACGGCGTGTTCGGCCCGCCAGTCGCGCAGGTCCAAGCCTTCCACGTAGTTCATCACCAGGTACAGGGCCCGGTCGGTGTACTCCTCGGCCCTGCCTGTGGGGTGCTCCGGGGCACCCTCGAAGTGCTCACGTACCCCGACCACGCCGAGACGGTTGATGAAGCGCAACAGTTCGGCCTGCTCGCTCCAGCGGGCGCTCAACTCCGCGAACTGCCCTTCGTCGGCGGTCACATCGGAGTTGAGGACCTTGACCACCACGGGTTCGGTCTGTCCGGCCAAGGACACCTCGGCCAGATAGAGGGTCGCTTCTCCACCGTGTCCCACAGAGCGGACCAGGCGGTACTTGTCCGGCTGGGTGTCCGGACCGACATGGAGATTCAGGCTCACAGCTCTGACACTCGATTCCAGAGGGGGGCTGACAAGAGGAAGGGGCTGCCGGCCGAGGCAGAGAGGGTTTTGTGTGCCCGGGGCACCTCGTCCAGAGTAGGGCGTGCACAATGCTCACTCGACCCGGATTCGATGGATACAGTCCGTGGCAAGCACTGTGTCTTGCACGCCCCTTCCTCGACAACTGTACGCTTACGCCCTGTACGTCCCCCGCGGCTGTTCGTGTGTGAAGGTTCTTCCTCCTGTGGCGACACCGCTCGGGGGCTTGTTCCACACCACACGAGTCAGGAGGCGCCGGTGACCGAGGAACACGTGCTGGGGGGCCGTTACCGTCTGCTCTCCACTCTGGGGTGCGGCGGTATGGGCAAGGTGTGGAAGGCCCACGACGACCTGTTGGACCGCCTGGTCGCGGTCAAGTCGATCCTGCCGCAGCAGCTCGGCTCGGAGGAGGTCGTGGCGCGTTTTCGGCGTGAGGCTCAACTGACCGCACGTTTGGGGGCTCACCCCAATGTGGTGACCCTGTACGACTTCGACCACGACGTGTCGGTGGGCGGGCAGGACGGCCCGGTGTATGCGGTGATGGAGTTGGTGCATGGAAGGCCGCTGAACCATGTGCTGCAAAAGACCGGCCCGATGCCGGTGCCGCGCGCCGCCCTGTTGATCTTTCAGGCGGCGGCCGGGTTGGGCGCCGCGCACGCTGCGGGCATCGTGCACCGTGACATCAAGCCCGGCAACCTCATGGTCGTCGAGGAGGGGTCGGGGGCCGGCACCCTCAAGGTGTTGGACTTCGGGATCGCGGTGTTCACCGCTGCTTCCCGCAGTCACCGTCTCACCCGGACCGGGGAGATCGTGGGCACGCCCCTGTACATGCCGCCCGAGCAGATCCGTGGCGAACCGGGAGGCGGTGCGGGCGACCTGTACTCGCTCGGTGCGATCCTCCACCTGACACTGACCGGCCGGCCGCCGTTCGACGCCGAGGATCACCTGACCGTTCTGCGCATGCATCTGGAGGAAGAGCCGGTGCCTGTCACCGAGCTGCGTCCGGACGTCCCGCCCGAATTGGCCACGCTGGTCGGGCAGATGCTCGCCAAACGGCCCGAGGAGCGTCCCGTGGACGCGGAGGAGGTGCGCCGGCGACTCGCCCCGTTCCTACCGGGCTCCACGGCGGCCCGGCCCCTGGACCCGTGGGAGTCCCGGGGCCGAAAGGTATCGGAAAAGGGCGGTACCGGGGTCGATGGCACCGGGCCGACAGAACCTCCATCTGCTTGCACCGCTTCCTCCACGCGGGCGCACACTGCCACACCCGGGACACTGCGTGCCCGGATGGATTCTGCGCAGGCCCGGGCCGATGCCGGTCAGTACGTGATGGCCGCCCGGGAGCTGCGTGAGCTGCTGCCCGACCTCGTCGCGACCTTTGGCCCCGAGCACCCCGACACACTTCGTGCCCGCAGGCGGAAGGCCTACGCCATCGGCAAGAGCGGCCAACATCTGGACGCCACCCGGAAGTTCGGTGCGCTCGTCGACGATCTCACCCGCGTGTACGGGGCGTCCCATCCGGAAACCCTCACGGCCCGCTACTACCGGGCCACCAACGCGGGCCGTTCCGGACAACACGCCCTGGCTGTGCAGGTGCACACCGAGTTGCTGCCCGATCTGACGTCCGTACACGGGGAGGATTCCTCCCGGGTCCTCACCACCCGTCTCCACCTGGCCTTCGAGACCGGGGAGGCCGGTGATCCGCACAGGGCGGTGGAACTGCTCGACGCACTGGTCCCGGACATGGCCCGTGCCCTGGGTGAGGACGACCGGGCCACCTTGCGTGCCCGTCACTACCGGGCCTCCTACACCGGTCACGCGGGGAACCCGACCGAGGCTGCCCGGTTGTACCATTCCCTGCTCTCGCACCACACGCGTCTGTTCGGGGCCCACAGCTCCCGCACAGCACGTATCCGCCGTCATTTGCACCGGTGGCAGGACCGTTCTCGCCGGTAGGACCATGTTGTCGACCGAAACGGCCGTGAGTGTCTGTGAAGGAGACTAGTGTTCTGGCCATGTCGACAAGGGACCTGAAAAAAATCATGGACAGCGGCTGGGCCGAGGCGTTGGAGCCGGTCGCCCCCCAAATCGCCGCGATGGGAGATTTCCTGCGTCAAGAAGTCTCCGAGGGACGTACCTACCTACCCTCCGGGGACAACGTGTTGCGCGCCTTCCAGCAGCCCTTCGACGACGTACGCGTACTCATCGTGGGACAGGACCCCTACCCCACCCCCGGCAACGCCGTCGGCCTGAGCTTTTCCGTGGCCCCCGATGTGCGCCTTCCCGGAAGTCTGCGCAACATCTTCAAGGAGATGCAGGACGACCTCGGTACACCGATGCCTTCCACCGGGGACCTCACCCCGTGGACGCAGCGGGGGGTTCTGCTGCTCAACAGGGTGCTGACCGTTGCTCCCGGTAAGCCGGGCTCACACCGTGGCAAGGGGTGGGAGACCGTGACCGATCGGGCCATCCAGGCCTTGGCGGAGCGTGATGTCCCGCTCGTTGCGATCCTGTGGGGCCGTGATGCCCGTAACATGCGCCCGTTGATGCCCGGGGTGCCGTGTGTGGAGTCCACGCACCCCAGCCCCATGTCCGCGCACAAAGGTTTCTTCGGTTCTCGACCCTTCAGTCACACCAACAAGTCGCTGCAGGAGCAGGGTGCCGAACCGGTGGAGTGGCAACTGCCGTAACCAAATCTTCCCCCGCCAGTACTTCGGGTGGGGCACAGAATCTTCTTGCCCCGCCCCGCTTTCCCCTCATGTTTTCACTTCTGTACGCGGAAGGCAGTGGTTCTGCGATAGTCCTGGACGGGGCGACCGGTCCCCCGGCCTTCCGGGAGACTTGAGTCCTCATACCCAGTCGTCGGGCCTCGATCTACCACCATGGAAGATCCCGTGCCCCGACTTGGGGATCTTCTTCACCAGGGCGGGGACGACCTGCCCGATGGGATCGTGCAGGGCCACAGTGGCGAAATCGTCGTAAGGGGTGGGTTCGGCGTTGATGGTGATCAGACGGGCACCACTCATCATGGCCACGTCACACAGACCGGCCACCGGGTGCACTGTCAACGATGTGCCCACCGCCAGGAAGACATCACACTCACGGGCGGCCTGGGCGGCGCTCTCGATGACCTCCGGGTCGAGGCGCTGACCGAAGGAGATGGTGTCGGACTTTTGGATACCACCGCACTCGACACAGCGCGGGTCGGACTCCTCGTCCAAGCGGTCCAGGACGACCGCGCTGGGGGTACGCAGGCCACAGGCCATACACATCACCCGCAGCGTGGTGCCGTGTACCTCGATGACCTTGTCGTCGGGTACACCACCCTTCTGGTGGAGACCGTCGATGTTCTGGGTGATGAGAGCATGCAGGCGATCGGTGAGATGCAGGGCGGCAAAGGCCCGGTGGGCGACGTTGGGTTCGGCTTTTCGTGCCTGGTCGGCGCGGCGCCGCAACCACACCTCTCGGCGCACGTTCACATCACCCATGTAGGTGTCGATGTCCGACAGTGCCTGCGCACCGGGGTTGGTGGTCCACAGTCCTTGGGGTCCCCGGAAGTCGGGGATGCCGGAGTCGGTGGACACGCCCGCTCCGGTCAGCACGGTGATGCGTTCTGTGTCGGCCAGGAGGTTCGCTGCCTCCTGGAAACCTTCGGGATCGGCGAACGACGTGGAGTTGTTGGTGGTCAAGGCCATACCCCATTGTTACAGCGCTGTGGGACCGTGTCTTCCTGCCCCGGCTCCGATGGGTGCCGACGAAGCTCGGACGGGATCGTAAGCTCAACCGCGTGTGGGTGCAAGACGGGAATGCCCGGCCGCTGTACACTAAAAGGGCAAAGGGTGACAAAATCGACACAGTGAAGCAGTCGTCGTACATTCTCGTGGTCAACGGAACCAAGGTGGAGCGCCCCGTCTTCGTTCTGGGTGCCCCCCATTCCGGTGTTCCCGAGATCGCAAGCGCCTTGTCCCGCGCGCCCGGTTTCCACCTGGGCGGCGGCTCCACCGGTGTCCTCAACGCCGTGTACTCCGTTGCCCGTCGCCCTTCCCTGATCACGGAAAAGATCCGAGGAACGGCCGATCTGCTGCGTGAGGCCTACGCCGAGGACTGGCAACTGACCCCGTTGACGTGCCCGCGTTGCCCCGGTTACACGGGCGCGCGCGTGCCGGCCAACACCTCCGCCGAACCCTGTGAGCACAGCTCGGAGGCGACCCGCTACGGTGATGCCACACCGGAGCTGTTGTTCTGCGCCGATGCGTTGCACGTGGCCTTCCCCGATGCGTTGTTCGTGCAGGTCATCCGGGACGGGCGGGACGTGGTCTCCCGCATGGTCGATGACGAGATCTCCCTCGCCTGGCTCAAGCCGAGCGTGATGCGCCTGGGTACGGAGTTTCCCAACCACTTCTACGGGTTGTCGGAAGAATCCGACCTGGACGAGTTCCGCACGTTCTCCACCGCGGGCAAATGTGCGATGCGCTGGCGCGGTGCGGTGCGTATGTCCGCACATATCCGCAGCAAGCTCGGCCCGGACCAGGTGATGACGCTACGTTACGAGGAACTGCACGGCGGTGAGGTGAACACCGCGGAGCGACTGCGAAAGTTCACCGGCGCCCACGTGTCGGCCTCGGCCCTGCTCCGTGACCGACAAGGGTGGGGCGCGGGTGTGTGGCGGGACCGGCTGTCCCGTGACGAGTACAGCGACGTGCACGCAGCAGCGGCGGTGGAGCTGTCCCGCCTCGGTTACATCTGAGTCGGGACTCGGGCCTCACCGAACAGGGGGTTTGTCCCCCCGTGGCCGGGCGACCCCTGCTTCCACCTCGGCCCCGAAGGCTTCCTCCCCCAGATCATCGGAGAGCTCGACCTTCCGGGCCACCTCCTCCACCAGGAGAGTTTTGTCCTGGGGCTCGGGCACCACGGCCGTACACATCACCTCCACAAGGGCGTCGGCGTCGAGCAGTTCGGTCACACCCACGGCCGTCAACGGCGGGGAGTGGCGCCCCATGTGGCGCCGATAGATCGAATTCAACGCGGTGAGGTTGATCCGATAGGTGTTCATGGACGTGGTGTGGACGCGTATGTCCACCACGTGGAGCGGACGAGCGCCCACGGCTCGTAGTGCCTCCACCATGTTGGCCAGGGCCTGGTCGAACTGCTGCACCACGCTCTGCCCGACGATGACGCCGTCGACACGGCGTGCGGTCTGACAGCCGATGTGCACGGTCCGGCCGGGTGCCGCCACAAGAGTGTGCGCATGTCCGGTCGGCTCGGACAGGGACAGTGGATTGACGATCTCGTGCGGTGTGCGGTCCAACGAACCCGCCTTTCCTTGTGCGGCTACGATGAGCGCATGGCGAACACTTTGCTGCTGCCCATCCTGCTTCTGCTCGCAGTGCTCGGAATCCTCGTCGGGATCCTTGTCTCCGGTGCCATCTACGTCGGCCGCCTACGCCGCAAAGGCACCGAGGCCGTGTTGAAGGGTGCCCGTAAACATCGCGGACTGCGCACCTGAACCCTGCGAGCCCGTGGTCAGTCCCCGTCGAACTCGTCGGGGTCGGGGCCGAACCTGGTCCCGCTGTCGAGCCCACTGATCCGGTCCATGTCCTCCTCGGTCAGCTCGAAGTCGAAAACCTGGAAGTTGGAACGGATCCGCTCGGGTGTGACCGACTTGGGGATGACCACGTTGCCGAGTTGCATGTGCCAGCGCAGCAGGACCTGCGCGGAGGTGCGCCCGTACTCGCCGGCGATCTCGACGATCGTCGGGTGGTCGAGGAGCTTGCCGTGCCCCAGAGGACTCCAGGCCTCGATGGCGATGTTGTGCGCTGCTGAGAAATCACGCAGCTCCTTCTGGACCAGCAGCGGGTGCAGTTCCACCTGGTTGACCATCGGGGTGATCCCACCCTCTTCCATGATCCGTTCCAGATGTGCCGGCTGGAAGTTGCACACCCCGATCGCACGCACCCGCCCTTCGGCGTACAGGCGTTCCAAGGCCTTCCATGTCTGCACGTACAGGTCGCGGTACGGCAAGGGCCAGTGGATGAGATACAGATCGAGGTAGTCCAGACCCACACGTTCAAGGCCTGCGTCGAAGGCCCTGAGGGTGGCGTCGTAGCCCTGGTCCGGGTTGGCGAGCTTGGAGGTGACGAACACCTCCTCACGCTCCACCCCCGAACGGCGCAGTCCCTCACCCACCCCCACGTCATTTCCGTAGGAGGCAGCGGTGTCGATACTGCGGTAACCGGCTTCCAGGGCGGTCACGACCGCATCGACCGCCACGCGATCGGGAACTTGCCACACCCCCAGTCCCAGCTGGGGCATGCGCAGCCCGTTGTTCAGCGAAACCTCCGGAACGAGGATCATCATGTGAGTGGCCCCCTGTGTCGACCCTGTGACGTTTGCCCTGCGTGCGGCACCCCCCGTGCCCCTTCTTTCGCATACTGCCACGTGCACACGGAACCAGGCCCGAGGCGGTGCCGCCCCTGTGCCTGCTTTTTACCCACGGGCCCGTTCGACCAGTAGGCTTCCCGCACCGCATGTCGAGGCAACGCGGTGGGAGGCGGCCGGTGGGACACGAGCAACGCGCCCGGGTGAGCGCCGAACTGACTCAGGGGCGCACCGCGCTGGTGGAACGTATCGTGGCGGAGGTGTATGCGGAGGTTCCCGCCTACCGCACATTGCACGGCTCCCAGCTGTCGGAGGTACGTGCCATCACCGCCTGGTTGGTCTCCCGTTCGTTGGAGCTGTGGGTGGCGGGGGAACGGAGGTTGCCCCCGCAGGACGTGGAGCGACTGCGCGGTATCGGGCGGACCCGAGCCGCCGACGGCAGATCGATCGGTGCGGTGGTGCGTGCCCACCGTGTGGGTTCGGCCGCCGCCGTGCGACTGATGGCCGACATGGCCGCCGACCAGCTCGAAACCACCGATGTGTTCGCTCTGGGCGAACTGTGGCTCACGGCGATCGACCAGATCTCCGAGAGCCTGGCAGGTGGCCACGCCGAGGCGGTACAGCGGTTGGACACCGACGTGGAGCGTGCCCGGCGAGCCTTCCTGGAGGACCTGCTGGTCGGTCGGCAGGCCTCGCACGGAGCGATCCGGGACCGAACCCGCACCCTTGGTATCTGCCCGCCCGACCCGGCTGTCCTGGTGGTGGCCGAGGACGACCCGGCCACCAAGAGGGAACCGCAGGCCGCCACGGTGTCGGCCGGGATGGAACTGTGCGCCGGGCAACCC
>DXDP01000139.1 GCA_019115445.1 Candidatus Nocardiopsis merdipullorum | reverse complement strand
AACAGTAACCGGCTTCGAAAGATACCAGCGGAGTCGGTGATGATTCGGCCCTCTTCAGCTGATTTCATGTAGACCACCTCGGGTTCGTCCGCTGTGGTGATGATGCGACGGGGTCCTGAGTTTCCCGTGTGGCGAGGGGGCTGGTGGGGATCATCTGTACGGTGAGGCGTTCGCGGTTGACCAAGTCGGCGACGCGGGTGAGTTGTGCTCGTTGGGTTGCCGGAGAAGCGTAGCGCCGAGCCGGCACGCTTTGGTCGATGATCAGCCACAGAGAGCCTCGGCCTTGGCCATGCGATCGGCGCGTTCGCACCTTTCTTTGGCCGGTGTGGCGGGCCCGCAGCCGGATGCGGAGCCTGTACCGGTGCGGGGTGGTCAGCCGTCACGCCCACGACCGTAACGCTCCTGACCGCTGGATCCTGTCTCCGACCGGTGCGGTCCTGGGCGCGTTGCACCAGGGCCAGGAGCCGGACGCGCTCAAGTTCCGTGGCGACCGGGCCCAGGTGGCTTTCTCCGCCAGGTTGGAACACATCCTGGTACATGGCCGAGACAATTTGCCGGACCAGGGGAGGAGTGGTGTTGGTGCTGCTACTGTGCACAAGACCGAGAGGCCTTCGCAACTGAATGAAAACGGGTCCTTGCTGCGACAAAAGCGCAGGTCAACAAGGTTCGTCCCCGCAGATGCGGGGATGGCCCCACCGATCGAACCATCCCCAGGGGGAAACAATGCTCGTCCCCGCAGCCGCAGGGATGGACCGCTGTAAAGGAATTGGCCTTTCAGGCTTGGACTCTCGTCCCCGCAGGTGCGGGGGAGGACTCGCCCGGAGTGACTGGAAATGGGTGGGCGCCACGGGAAAGTGCGGAACCGCCACCTGAACTTCGAGAGCGGGTGTAATGCCCAGGTCCTACGACAACGCCCTTGGGTATCCCGTGTGAGATCGAGGTCCTGGTGTGCTGGGGTCACTCCGTCCCCTTCACCTCGGTTGTGTGCTGTGGGGGAGGGGCAGCGAGTGTCCAGTGTTGGCCAAGGTCATGCAGACGCGCCAGGGCATCGGCCCGGATCTCCTCGAGCCCCACCGCCCCCGTGCTTCGTATGACGCGCTGGATCTGGTGCGGCAGCCTGTGGCGCAGGGCGAGCGACAGCGCTTCGCTGTACAGGGTGTGCGCACTGCTGAGGTCCCCCGCTGCCGATAACGTGTCGGCCGAGGTGACCGCTTCGATGGTCGCCCACTGAGGGGCCGGAGCCTCTCCCGACCCCGGACGCGACTGTGCCAGCTCCGCCGCCATGGCCGCGCGTCCGGTTCCCATCAGCCCCCTCATGCGCACCTCTCGCAGGGAGAAGGGGGTGAAGAGGATCCCGCTGGGCCCCGCTGTGTCCATCAATCGCTCGGCGGCGATTACGCAATCGTCAAGCAGGCCTGCGTTGCCCTGCTCTCCCGCCGCGCGGGCGAGCAGGATCAGAGTCTGACCGCGTTCCTTGTCGTCCTGGGAGAGTTCGGCTGCCTCAGTCAGCCGCGTAATGGCGGCCCCGCCGCGACCCGCCTTTCTCAGTTCGTTGCCGTGCATCCGCAGCACGTGCCCGAGGAAGGCGCCGTCGTCCAGATAGCGGGCCGGCCGCATGGCCCGGCCCGTCCAGGACGCAGCGAGATATAGCTGTTCCTCCGTCAGCACATGCCCCAACGACGTACCGAGGGTCGCCCGCGCACGGGCCGGCAGCGAAGCGGTTCCGTGGTCGACCCGCCCCTCCCTCAGACGAGCCTCCAACCGGGCCACCAATGGCCACAGTTCCTCCACCGCCTCGACAGCACGTCCGGCCTGCCGTGCGATTTTTGCGAGCCGCACGGTCGACTCCCCGAACTGGAGCGCCGCGAGGAAGTCGGAATCCTCCTCGGCCGTGATCCCCAGGGAGTGCGGTGGGATGGCCAGGACCCGGCTGACGTGCGACAGCCCTTGGCGGTCGTTGATGGTGCGCTGTCGTCGCTCCAACAGGGAGACGTAGGAGGGGTCGTATCCCAGGAGCTCGCCCATTGCTGCTTGGGACAACCCGGTCAGCTTTCGGTAACAGCGGAGGATCACCGCCGGCTCCCGCGTCTCCAGGGCCTGGCGTGCCTCAGGCAGTAACCAGAGCCAGCGGATGGTGGGCGCGGTGGTCACGGGCGCGAATGGACGAACCAGTTCAGGACTGACCGTTTGTAGCTCTCTGGCATCGGCAGGCCGGGCACCTCCGCCTTGGTGAACAGTCCGGCCTCCTTGTGTTCACTGGAGACCGCGACCGGGGCTTGGGAGTCGACGCGGCACCCGTAGGTGACGATGAAGACATGCCGGTCGACCTGGGTGATGTGATACATCCACGAGTCGAGGATGCCGGCTACCTGTACGGGCCAGCCCGTTTCCTCCTCGATCTCCCGGGCCAGACACTCCTCAGGGGTTTCCCCAATCTCGATCTTGCCGCCGGGCAGCTCCCACTCGTCGCGCTCATTGCGCAACAGCAGCACCCTGTCGTCGCGGATGACGACGCCCTTGACCGAGACGGGGAACGTGCGCGGGACGTAGAGGGTGTCGGACACGGGAGGACTCGCTTTCGAAGGCGTGGGGATTCTGTTCATCGGCGTTGGACTCAGTCTCGGATCGGAGACAGCGCTGGGTCTTGTCGCTCAGTGCCTACTCCTCGACGGTTCTCGTTTCTCGGCCGCGGGACAGCAACGTGCCCCCGTGACACTTCGCGCTCCAGCAGGGTGGTCACCTGGGGCCAGCCGAGCTTCATCGGGGCGAAGGTCTCCCAATACCGGTGGTAGGCGCGGCAGAGTGAGCTGAGCCCGAATGGCGCCGTGGCTGGCGGAATGGACTGGGTGAGGCGCCGCACTGCAGCCCCGGCACCTTGCGAGGACGGGGCGATCCCGTGTCCGAGAAGCAGCGTCGCCGAGCGCACTGCATCCAGCGTCCCCGAGTTCGCATGATGGCTGAACCTGCCGTGGACCAGTTCCGACCAGGGCTGGCGTATTCGGGCCCATGCCAGCCTCTCCAAACCGGATCCGAGATCGACGGCCATACGCCGAGGATCGTCCTTGTTCCACAGCAGGACGAGGTCCCCCAGCCCGATACCTGCGTGGTGGAATCGGAGCGTGATACCCGCGACCTCTCGGCGGTGCCACACCTTCAGGTCCCCGCTCAACGTGACGTGCCGGGCGTGCAAGCCCACTCGCGAGAGCACGGATAGCCAGCCGTCGAAGGCTTCGGTGTACTCAGTGACGTCGTTGATCGGGCTCACGTGGGAGACGTTGACGAAGGAGGTCAGGAAACCGTCGAGCAGCCGTCCACGTGTGTCTCTGCGGCCGGTGAAACGTACGACCGGCTGTGGAAGGAAGCCTTGGCGGTGGGTGAGGTCGATTCCGTCCTTGAGCAGGGGGTCGAGAGCTTGGACAGCGGAGACGACCAGATCCGTGTCCTGGCCCCACCGCAGTGGCAAACATCCTGCGCGCTCGACCCCCTGCGCCGCGTAAGCGTTCTCGATCTTTGCGAGGAGCACCTCCCATGGCAGGGGTCTGCGTGCGGGAACGAAGGGGGTGTGCCTGTGGACATGCCGAACCAGCAACTGCGTTCCCTCGGTCTCGACCTCCCAGTGGGGCCCGAGGAAGCAGCGGAGGTGTCGGGGTATGAGCCGGGGGTCGGGGCCTTTGGTCACGGTGTCCCCGCGAGGGCCTCGAAGTGCCGCCTGGCGTCGAAACGGTTGAGACCGACCTCCTGAACTCCCTGGTGCGGTAGTTCGGACGCTTTCTCGATCGTCTCAGCCAGACTCTGAGCGGCGGTCTCGTCGTCCACCGACGGATCAAGCACCGTCTGGCTGCCGGTCTGTTCACAGAGCGCGGCCTCCACACAGGTGCCGTGGCTCCAGGCCAGTGCCGCGATGGGCGTGCCCGCGCGCAGTGACTCCCCGAAGACAGCGGCCCCGGCCTCCACGTAGTCGCGGGAGTAGGTGTAGACGAAGGTCTCGGCATCACGGAAGGCATGCGTCTTCGCTGAGCCGCCGAGTTCGCCCGCCCACTCGATGTGGTCGGCGGAGAACAGCCGCCGGTGCCGGTCGGCGTACTCACGGTCGAAGACCGGACCGACCACGCGGATACGCCTGCCAAGAATCTGAGCGGCCCTGATCGCGATGTGCGGGCTCTTCTGCTCGTCCACCCGGCCCACCCAGACCAGCCCGCCCCCACGGGCGGATTCCGGTTCCAGCTCACCCAACCCGGCGTGCACGGCCAGTTCCTGGATCGGCTTGTGCACGCGGTAGCGGTCGACCATCTGCTGGGAGTAGCAGTAGAGCCTGCGGTTGAGACCGTCGAAGGCCTCTTCGCTGTGCCGAAACAGCGATGAGTGCTGGAAGGTGGCGATGTCGCTGCCGAGGAGGTCGGCGGCCTCTCTCCAAGCTGGAAGCGAGGGGTACTCGTGGCCCACGACGAGTAGGTCGTAACGCGAGTCCTGAAGTTCCTTGAGGGCTGTTGACCCAGCGCTGAGGTCTTCCAACCGGACCGGGTGATGTTTCCAGCCCGGTTGGAGGTCGTCCCGCCAGGCCGGGCCCAGGAGGTGGATGTCGGCGCCTGCGTCCCGGGCTCCGAGTGCGGTGGCCCACAGCCACCGTTCGATTCCGCCGTATCCGTGGGGTGGGAAGGCGTAGGTTCCGGGGAAGTCGCAGACGCCGACGAGCAATGGTTACTCCTGGGGGGTGCCGTCCGCCGAGATACGGCGGTATCCGAGGTAGGGGATCAGTGCTTGGGGAAGCACGATGGAGCCGTCCTCCTGCTGGTTCTGTTCCAACAGGGCGGCCAGGGTGCGGCCGATGGGCAGACCGGACCCGTTGAGGGTGGCTACCGGGGTGGTCTTGCCGTCGGTGTCGCGGGTGCGGACGTTGGCCCGCCGGGCCTGGAAGGTTCCACAGTCCGAGACCGAGGAGACCTCACGGTAGGTGTCCTGGCTGGGCAACCACACCTCGATGTCGTAGGTCATCTGGGCGGAGAAACCCATGTCACCGGCGGGAAGCAGGATGACGCGGTAGGCCAGACCGAGTTCCTTCAGGCACGCTTCGGCGTGCCCGACCATCGCGTCCAGCTCCTTGGGGGAGTCCTCGGCCGCGCACAGGCGTACCATCTCGACCTTGGCGAACTGGTGCTGTCGCAGGACGCCCCGGGTGTCGCGGCCGTAGGAACCGGCCTCGGAGCGGAAACAGGGCGTGTGCGCCGTCAAAGCGAGCGGGAGTTCCTTGGCCGGGATGATCTCGTCGGCGTACAGGTTGGTCAGCGGAACCTCGGCCGTGGGGATGAGGTACAGGGGCCGGTCGGCCACACTGGTCTTGAACAGGTCCTCCTCGAACTTGGGCAGCTGACCGGTGCCGGTCATGGTGGCCGGGGTGACCAGGAACGGCACACCGTGTTCCACGTAGTCGTGGCGCCGGGTGTGGATGGCCAGGAACAGCGAGGCCAGGGCGCGCTCGAGTTCGGCGCCGACGCCCCGGGTGACGGTGAAGCGTGGGCCGGAGAGCTTGGTGGCACGCGCGAAGTCGAAGATCCCCAGGGCCTCGCCGAGGTCGACATGGTCCTTGGGCGAGAACGAGAACGCCTGGGGAGTGCCGACCCTGCGGATCTCGGTGGCGAACTCCTC
>DXDP01000138.1 GCA_019115445.1 Candidatus Nocardiopsis merdipullorum | reverse complement strand
TCCTCCGCCGTGAGCATGTCCTCGGGCTCGAGGGTGGGTTCTTCCGTCTGTTCCGGTTCCTCCGTGGGGGTGGGCTCGGGGGTCGACGAGGGGCTGGGGGTCTCCGTCGGTTCCTCTGTGGGCTCTTCCGTCGGCTCCGGTTCGGGCTCTTCCTCCACCAAGGAGCTCGTCACCACGTGTCCGGCCGCAAGTCCTCCACCCACGAACACAGATCCTGCCAGGACCGCGATGACGGCGAGCACGGCGACCACTCCGGCGCTGTAGCGGCCGGGAGGGGGCAGAGGATTTTGCAGGGGTTGCCCCGGGCCTCCCGGTGGGGGCCCCTGAGGCGGGTGTCCCTGGGGAGGGGCACCGGAAGGACCCTGTGGCGGCATGCCGAAGCCGCTCCCATCGGCCCCGGGCGTGTGATGGGGGTTCACGTGCTGACTCCTTGCTGTCGGAGTGGTGATGACGGACATGCTCACACCGGAGTAGGCTGTACCTCACGGACATCTCGCTCCGAGATACGCCCGGTCAAGCTTCCCAGTTTCAACAACAAAGCGCAAAGAAAGTCCCCATTCCGATCTATTGAGCGAATTGACCGGTATGTGAATAGCGTATTTTCGGACAACCTCGGGGCATCCGGCGCGCATAATAGGGAAATGCGTGACCTCAGTCCTACGATCGGCAGCATGACCTGCGTTTTGCTGGCCGAAGACGATGTCTCGATCTCCGAGCCCCTGGCCCGTGCGCTCCGGCGTGAGGGGTACGAGGTGGACGTCACCGTCAACGGCATTGAGACACTCGACCGTGCACGTGCGGGAGACATAGACCTCATGGTCCTGGATCTCGGACTTCCAGAAATGGACGGCCTCGAAGTGGCACGGCGGCTGCGCGCCGAAGGTCACAGCACGCCGATCCTCATCCTGACCGCCCGAGCGGATGAGGTCGACACCGTCGTCGGCCTGGACGCCGGCGCCGACGACTACGTCACCAAACCCTTCCGTCTGGCCGAACTCCTGGCTCGGGTCAGAGCACTGCTACGCCGAGGCGGTACAGAAGTACCGGTGGTCCACGGGGTACGGATCGACAACGACTCGCGCCGTGCCTGGATCGGCGACCGCGAACTCCAACTGACCACCAAGGAGTTCGACCTGCTGCGTGTCCTGGTACGTGACGCAGGCAAGGTGGTCACACGTGAACAGATCATGCGAGAAGTGTGGGACACCAACTGGTGGGGATCCACCAAGACGCTGGACATGCATATTTCTTGGCTGCGCCGCAAGCTCGGCGATGACGCCAACCAACCGTCGTACATCACAACCGTTCGAGGCGTGGGCTTCCGGTTCGAACGAGACTGACGAGATCTTGACCCGACACGTTCGGCACCGATCGGCCTCCATCCGGGTCGGACGGACATGAGGTGACATGCGCAGGCGGATGGTTTTCTCCACCCTGGTGGTGACCGTCATCACCGTCATGCTGCTCGGCCTACCTCTGGGTGCCCTGACCTACCAGCTGATACACGACGAGGCCGACCGTCGGCTCCAGGGTGAGGCGGAGCTGATCGGGGCCAAGACCGACACGATGCTCGAACTCCAGGAGGAGATCGACACCGACGAGTTCGACCGCAACCATCCGATGCGCTACATACGCATCACACCGGCGAACAAGACCACCACGGTGACCGCGGGCAACCCAGAACTCGACCCGGATGCTCCCGATGCCCCGAGCGTGCTGAAGGCAACGACGACCACGGCGCGAGGAACCCACGTGGAGGTCTGGTCCACCACCGAAACGGTCAAACAGAGCGTGATCCGCGCCTGGTTGGGGATCGCATCACTTTCCCTGCTCGCGATCGGGGTGGCTGTCGGCCTGTCGATGTTCCAGGCACGCCGCCTGACCCTGCCTCTGATGGACCTGGCAGCCACGGCCGAACGGCTCGGCTCCGGTGTGACCACCCCGTGGGGACACCGGTACGGAATCCCCGAGGCGGACCGGGTCGCCGAGGTCCTGGACCGTAGTGCCGAGCGGATCGCCGGGCTGATCACCACCGAACGCCACTTCGCCATCGACGCCTCCCATCAGCTGCGTACCCCACTGACAGCGCTGACGATGCGTCTGGAGGAAATCATCGCCGAGGCGGACAACCCCGAGGTCGTGCGTGAGGAGAGTGAGGCTGCTCTGAACCAGACCGAACGCCTTGTCACGACCGTCGAAAGTCTGCTCGGCCGGGCACGTACGAGCCAAAGCACCCAGGTCGAACCGGTCGAACTCGACCCGGTCCTCAACAACCTGCAGGAGGAGTGGGCACCGGTCTTCCAGCAGGAACAGCGGCAACTACTGATCACCGGATCTCCGGGGCTGATCGCCCTGACCGCGCCGAGCGATCTCGGACAGATCCTGTCGTCCCTGGTGGAAAACGCCTACAAGCACGGGGACGGCACCGTCACCATTCGCCGTATCGACACCGGACAATCCGTACGCATCGAAGTCAGCGACGAGGGCGAGGGCATACCCGAACACCTGGCCGGCCGGATCTTCGAACGCGAGGTCAGCGGTGGTGACGGCACCGGACTCGGCCTCGCCCTGGCTCGGCACATCGCCGAGTCCGAGGGGGCTCGGATCGAACTCGTGCAGTCCCGGCCGACCACCTTCGTGCTCTTTCTGCCCGCCAGTGCCGAAGGGCTCACCAAGATGACCGGTCCGGCCTGACGGACGTACCCGGCACCTGGTGTTCTGGGTTCAAGCCCCTGCGGTGGCGGCAGAGACACCGGCGGGGTCGGGGTGCTCACCGTGCACGATCAGGTCGGTCCACAGGCCACGCACGCGCTGTAGACCGTAGACCCCGACGACCTCGTTCCTGGCTCGATCCGCCTCTGCCGTGAAACGCCCCTCGACCACGGTCGCATGGATCGCCTCGGCCATCGCGACCGCGTCGTCATGGATCCAGTGCGGGTCGTAGATGGTGTCCGCCCCGGGCCACGGCAGCAGAGCCGGCACACCACCGGATGCCGCACCCTCTGCGGGGGCCAGGTGGAAGGACTCGTCGTCGCTGGTGGAAAGGACGAACCCCACCCGGCGCAACCATGTGGCCACGTCCGGCCCGAACGGGTCGAGGACCACACCGGAGGCCAGGTGCTCGTCACGCTGGATCCGACGGTAGACACGTTCGAAGTAGGAACGTTCCTCCGGGCGACTCCAGATCCACCAATAGTCCCATGGCTGCTTGGACTTGATCGACAGGGTGTACCGCGGGTCCATGCGGCGCAGTTCGGCCAGTACGTCCAAGCCCCGGTCCAGCCGCTTCCGGGAGGGTGCGATCCCGATCATGCCGAGCGAGTACTCCGTCCCCGCGAGTTTGGGGCGTGCCAGCTGCTCGTCGTCCACCCAGTTCGGCACCACGACGACCTTGTTCTCGGGCCACCCGGTCAGCTCTCGGGTCAGATCGGCGTAGTGGGGGCTGACGCACACCACGGCGTCGATCTTGTCGATGTCGAGTTTTCGTGGCCATTCGGCATACAGCTCGAAGCGATGCAGACGCACGATGATCCGCTGGTCGGCCCGCTTCCATCGGGCGTAGAACAGGGCGTTGGGGCCACACCATTCGCAGACGACGACATCGGCCCAAGCGGCGAGTTCCCGTGAACGGTACTGGTCGTGGGTGCTCAGCCCCTCCCACTCGTCCACGCGTACTTCCACGCCGGGCAGGGCGTCGAGGTACTCGGTCAGTCGAGTGAAGAATTTCATGTCGTGGCCGGCCACGACCACCTTGAGGGGACGTGCGGGGTTCGCACCGGCCGGGGCCGAGGGCAGAGCCTCCGCCAGGTAGCCGCGCAACCGCTCTGCGGCCCGTTCCAACGTGTGGTCCGCCGCGGCTCTTCGGCAGCGTGAAGCCGCATCCGCGTAGACGGCACGGTCGGTGTGGGCCCGTGCGATCACATCCGCCACGGAATCCACGTCGTCACCGGCGAACAGCGGGTAATCGGCCCCGAGGAGGGCTTCGTGCATGGGGGTACGGTTGAGCACCACCGGCAGGCCCAGCGCACCCAGCTCCAGGACCTTGGTGGAAAGTTCCAGGACGGCGTCCATCGCCGGGTCCCGCCAGGACAGGCCGAACCCGCACTCGGCGGATCGACGTAGCGCCTCGGCCCGCGACATGCCGCCGCGCCAGTCCACCCCGGGTGTGTTCTCCAAGGCACGGCGCATGCGTTTGGCCCATTCCGCGGGGTCGGAGTGGATCTTGTCGCCGATCATCACAACTTCGGCGTCCACGCCCCTGCGGCCGAGGACTTCGGGCAGCTCCGTCATTTCGAGGGTGTTCCACAGGGGGGCGAACTTACCGGTGTAGGCCAAACGGGCGCGAGCATGTATCTCCCCGTCCGCGCTCAACCCCTCGGGAACGACCACGACCGGGGGAAACAGCACCGCACGGCCACAGACCGCGGGCACCGTGGACTCCAGGAAGGCTCGCAGCTCCTCGGTCTGGCACAGCAGGAATCGCGAGGCCAACGCGATCTCGGTGAGTTCGGCGGTGGATGTCGCGGTCAGCTCTCCCACACTGTGCGGCACATCGGTGAGGTAGGTCCAAAGCCGCCCGGACAGGGTCTTCTCCTGAGCGGCCAGGGACGCCAGACGGCGCCCCCGTACCACCACCAGGTCGAAGGGCTTACGCGCGTGCTGAGCGGTCATCAGCCCCACGGCCTGCTCCGGGGTGAGCCCTCGCGGACCCACGTCGGAAAGCATCTTGTCCTCGTGGGGTCTGAGCAACCGCACACCAGGCGTCCGGGTCAAGGGCTCGACGAGCCGGTCGGTGTGCACGGGCGCCTTCAGCAGCAGAGTGACCTCACATCCTGCGGCTGCCAGGGCTTCTGCCATCGACTGTGCCCAGATCGCCGAACCGTCGATGATGTTGAGGTCCACGTCTCCGTACAGGAGGGCGCGCGGAGGAGGAGTACTCACGATCTTCCCTTCGGATACTTTCTGATGGCCCGTGCGGGGTGGGTGGGAGGTCAACCGATCGCGCCTGCGTCCGCGGCGGTGTGGGTGGGGCCGCCGGTGCCGGGGCCGAGATCGGTCTCCGGCCCCAGGGCCAGGAGGCGACTGCCCCGACGGCTCCACTCCCCCGGGGGCCAACCACACCGCACCAGGTCGGTGCGGGCCAGTTCCGGGGTGATCGCGTCGACGAACACGTACTGGTGGCCATCCTCCCGTGGACGGTCGAAGAACCCCCTCTCCCCCGCTTTCGGGTGTGACTCGTCGCCGTGGGAACGGGTGCCGACCGCGTCCGCGGCGGAGCACTCCACCGCGCACACCAGATCGACCAGGCGGTGCTCTCCGGCCGGTGCCGTCCACAGGTGGGCCCAGGGTGCGGTGGCACGCTCGGCCAGGCCTGCCCAGCGTTCGGGGGCGTAGTGGTCCACACCCTTCGTGTCGCGGGTGAGTTCTTCCGGGCTGTCGGGCGTGGTGAAACGTGCTGTCCGCACGGGCACACCCTCGGTACGCAGCCGTTGGATCCCGGGCAGACGAGAGGCCGTGGAGGGCACCACGACCTCGGTCGGGCGCAAACACGCAGACAACAGGTCGATGGCCAAGAGCTCGGCCTCGTCCTCCCCGGCAGGGTCCGCAAGGACCGCGACGGACCGTCCCCGCAGCGGAAGTTCGATCGCCGGGGTACCGGGCGGAAAATCCAGACCGTCCAGGACCTCGGCGAGTCGGACCGGGGTGGCCCCCTCCAGGAACACCCGGCGCAACATCTCGCGCTGTTCGGACGCCGTGGTCTCGATGGCCCGCATACGCGGCACGGAGACCGTGAGGTCCTCGGTCTCGGGCGACCCGGCCGGGGTGTGTGGGACGGTGCGGGTACCACAGGCCCACGCACGGTGGCGCAGCGTCTCGCTCTCGGGCCCGGAAGCAGGGACGATCGCGACGTTGGCGGCACGCAGCGCCTCGGCGAGGTCGGGCGAGTCGATGTCCACCGTCCGCACCCCCAGGTCCGCGAGGACGTCCGGGGCCCGCTCACCGGGGTTGCCGCGGACGAACACCGCCTCGGGCCCCAGGGCCAGGTCTGCCGCGATCGGGTTGAACAGGTGGAGCGGTACCCCCGCGTCACCTCGGTGGATCCGGTCGAAACCCAATCGGCGCAGGGCCGGCGGTGCGGCGTGGTCATCCAGCAGCACGGCGGGAACACCACGTGCGGTCGCCGACTCCAGGACCCAGTTCAGGATCCGGGTCCGGTCCGTGGCCGCCGGATCTCCGACGTGCGCCCAAGGTGAGCCGGGAGCGGCCGCCGAGGCCGACACCAGGATCAGGTCCACATCGACACCGTCCATGACGATCTGTGCGTCGTGCGGGCGCAGTGGTACCGCATTCAGGTAGGGGCGGATCGCCTCCTGGACACCGGGGCCGACCACTGTCGCCGCGATCAGCCGGTCACTGCTTCCGTCGACGAGGCCACTGAGCAGTCGTGCCTCTTGCCGGTCGGTGTCGAAGGAAAGGAGGGGTTCGACCCGTCGGCGTCGGGAGTGGTTGGTGGTCCCGCTTCCACGCCAGAGTCGATAGAGGTCCCGGGGAAGTTTGACCAGGGAGCGGCCCGGGCGTTTGGCCGCGGCGGTCAACGCCTTGCCCACCTGGAGCGAGGTCGAGTCCTCCAAAGCCGCAATTCGGGCACGTGCCTCCTGGAGTTGGGCCTCACGTTCGACCAAGGCCTGTCTGAGTTGTTCGGTCTGGCTTTGTTCACGCCGTTTCACGGTCTGCCACCTCGGATCGGGGTCGAAGACGGGGTGTGCTCTGTGGACGCGCCTCGAAGGGATGTGGCCCGGTCGGTACGGACCTCACTCACTCCATTGGGTGAGGACCGCGGCGATCCTCTCGCCGGAGCGGCCGTCCCACAGTGGCGGGACGGTCTGCGCGGCCTGCTCACGAATATGGCCGTGCAGGGCTTTGGTGACGGCTTGGAGGAGATCGGCCTCGGTGACGAGTTGGTTGGTTCCGTGCGTGATGGTCACGGGCCGTTCTGTGTTGGGCCGAAGTGTCAGGCAGGGAACCCCGAGCACGGTGGTCTCCTCCTGGACACCGCCGGAGTCGGTGACCACGGCGGCGGCACCTCGGGTGAGTGCGACGAAGTCGAGGTAGCCCAGGGGTGCGAGCAACCGAACCCGCGGGTGGTCCCCGAGTCCGGACCGTTCGAATGCCGCTTCGCCCCGTGGGTGGACAGGCATGACCACATCGGTGAGGTCGGCGATCTCGTGCAGACGGTCGGTGAGCCGCTCGACGTTGTCTGCATCGTCCACGTTCGCGGGCCTGTGCAGGGTCGCGGCGACGTAGCGTTCGGGCAGGTCCAGGCGTTCACGTAGCGCATCGACGTCGAACCGGTCCAGGTTGCCCAGGAGCGTGTCGATCATCGGGTTGCCGACCAGGTGTACGCGGTCCGGGGAGACCCCTTCCGCGGCAAGGTGCCCGATCGCCTCGGGGCTGGTGGCAAAACACAGGTCGCTGAGCTGGTCGGTGACCCTGCGGTTGATCTCCTCGGGCATGGTGTTGTCGAAGGAACGCAGGCCCGCCTCCACGTGCGCGACGGGGATCTCGAGCTTGGCCGCCACGAGCGCCGCCGCCACCGTCGAGTTGACGTCACCGTAGACCACGACAGCGCCGGGTTCCCGCTCGACGAATTCCTTCTCCAGACCGACGATGAGTGCCGCTGTCTGAGAGGCGTGTGAGCCGGATCCGACGCCGAGATCGACGTCTGGGGTGGGAAGTCCCAGATCGCGGAAGAACACCGCGGACATGCGATCGTCGTAGTGCTGCCCGGTGTGCACGACCGTCTGGTGGGCCCCACGCGCACGCAGGGCGGAGACCACGGGTGCGGCCTTGACGAAGTTGGGCCGCGCTCCGACGACGTGCACGATCCCAGTGTCCCTGCTGCCGAGGGGAACGCTCGTTGCCACGACTCTCACGATTCCTTCTGGTCCGATGCGGTCCCCACCGGCTCGGATGGGGCTGGTGTGATCCGTCGACCCGTCCGGGTGGATCGACCTGATTTTTTGCCCGAGCTGTTCCGACGATGTCGCCGTGGTGTCACCACGTGGCCACGTCCGCATGGTTGTGTGACTGACCGTGCATGACACTCGGACTTTCCAAGCCCATGTCCCGCGTCCTCGTACCCGCTGGGTGCGTGCGGTGACCTTCACCGTCTCGCTGGCTCGGCAACACCTGCGTGACGATCCGGCACGGTTGCCGCTGCTCGCTCTGCGCCTGATGCCCGGCCCGCTGCGGCGTGCGGTTCGCGCCGCGGCCACACGCGCCGGAGGTACGGCCCGCGCCTACGCCCTGTGGGACCAGGGGCAGCGTGCAAAGGCCCGTGAGACGGTGCTCTTCACGGCCCGTGGTGCCCCACGACGCCGGGTCGGCCGTCTGGTGGCCGTCTGCCTCGCCGCCGGAGACTCCGAGACCGCCCGTGACCTGGTGGCACAGCTTCCGGAAGGGGCCGTCAAGGACACTGCGGAGCAACGGACGGCGACGGCCACCGGCCGGGCCGTGCCCTTCCCCGCTTCGTTGCCTGATCATCACAGGATCACGTTAACGCGGAGTACTCGAACACGGTCCGACGACACGGTGAACGCTCGGCGACCAGGTGTGAGCGTCGATGCATACGGTCTCGTCGGCACAGAGCGCGGTACCGAGCCATGCGTGCTCCACCTGGTCACCAACGCGCTGCCACACACCAACGCCGGGTACACGCAACGCACACACCGCATCGCCTCCGCCCAACGCGCGGCCGGCATGGACGTACACGTGGTCACCCGGGTCGGTTATCCCCTCACCAAGGGGCACCGTGATCCGCGCACGCTCGTGTGTGTCGACGGGGTCTTCTATCACCGACTTCTGCCCTGGACCGCGCCGGCCGATGCCCACCAGGAACTGGCAACGGGGCTGCGGATGGCTTCGGAACTGGTGGAGATTCTGCGTCCGGACGTACTGCATGCGGCGAGCAACCACCACAACGCTCGCCTTGCCCTGGCGCTCGGGGAGCGCCACGACCTGCCCGTGGTGTACGAGGTACGAGGTTTCCTCGAGGAGTCGTGGTTGTCACAGGACGCCTCTCGCAGTGTCGACGACGCCTTCTATCGGAGCGAGCGGGCCCAGGAGACCGAGTGCATGCTCGCGGCCGACCTCGTGGTGACCCTCGGGGAGGCGATGCGTGCCGACATCGAGGCCCGTGGTGTGCCTCGGGAACGGCTGTTGGTCGTGCCCAACGCGGTCGACATCTCCTTCCTGGCACCGTTGCCGTCCGGTGCGAAGGTTCGTGCCCGGTGGGGGATCGGCCCGGACGACTTCGTCGCGGGCACCACCACCAGTTGTTTCGGTTACGAGGGTTTGGACGTACTGCTCGACGCGGTGGCGCTGATGCGTGAGCGCGGTACACGGGCGCATGCCCTCGTGGTCGGGGACGGCCCGGAACTGCCCTCGTTGCGTGCCCGGGCACAAGATCTGGGTCTTGCGGGGGCGGCCCACTTCGTCGGCCGGGTGCCCTCCTCCGATGTACGGACATATCACGCGGCTCTGGATGTTTTTACTGTTCCACGTCGCGATGAACGGGTGTGTCGCATGGTCACTCCCCTCAAACCTGTGGAAGCTATGGCTGGAGGGTTGCCAGTTGTGGCGAGTGACCTTCCGGCATTGCGAGAGATTGTGGAACCGGGAGTGTCTGGTGAGTTAATTCCCGCGGGCGAAACGGCGAGGCTAGCCGATACGCTGACAAAACTCGCTTACAGTCACAAAAAGCGGACTTATTACGGCACTGCAGGACGAAAGGCGGTCAGCAACGACCGCACGTGGGACATGGCCGTATACCGCTATCACCAGGCGTACCTGAGTCTTATTCAAAAATTGTCCGAACCAGGCCAAATTCGAGAGTGAGGACAACGCTTCCACGAACCGACACGTCCCACTCACCGATGAAGGCAGACCTCGACTCATGTGTGCCCGTCCACGAGATGAATGCGAGTGTGACCACGAAGTGGATGCCGCAGCCTCCGAAACAGCCAGAGTTCCCGAGCTGACCGACGGTGCCGTGAGCGACCTCGTCGTGCTGGGCCTGGGCTACGTCGGCCTGCCGCTGGCGGCCGAAGCCTCTGCCGCAGGACTCCACGTGACCGGCTTCGACGTGGACAACGAGGTCGTCGACGGCCTGAACAAGGCCCGTTCCCACATCGACGACCTGTCCTCGAAAGACATCGCGGCGATGCTGGAGAAGAACTTTCGCGCCACCAACGACCCCGAGTGCCTGGCGTCGGCCCGCACGATCGTCATCTGTGTACCCACACCGCTGTCCCCAGAAGGTGGCCCGGACCTCGACGCCGTCACCTCCGCCTCCACGGTCATCGCCGCCCACCTCACCCCGGGCACCCTGGTGATCCTGGAATCGACCACCTACCCGGGCACCACCGAGGAGGTCATACGTCCCCTCCTGGAGGAATCCGGCCTGGTCGCGGGGGCAGACTTCCACCTGGCCTTCTCACCGGAACGCATCGACCCGGGCAACCCGACCTTCGGTGTGGTCAACACGCCCAAGGTCGTCGGAGGACTCACCCGGGTCTGTGGGAAGAAGGCCGGCGAGTTCTACGAAACCTTCGTGAACACGGTTGTCCAGGTGCAGGGCACCCGCGAGGCCGAGATGGCCAAACTGTTGGAGAACACCTACCGGCACGTCAACATCGCCCTGGTCAACGAGATGGCCGTGTTCTGTCAGGAACTCGGCATCAACCTGTGGGACTCCATCTCCGCGGCCGCCACCAAGCCGTTCGGTTTCCAGGCCTTCTACCCGGGACCGGGCGTGGGTGGGCACTGCATCCCGATCGACCCGAACTACCTTTCGTACAAGGTCAAAACACTCGGCTACCCGTTCCGATTCGTGGAGCTGGCACAGGAGATCAACGGCCGCATGCCCGCCTACGTGACACAGCGGGCACAAGAGCTGCTCAACGACTCCGGTCTGGCCCTGTCCCGCTCCCGGGTACTGCTGCTGGGGGTGACCTACAAGGCCGACATCGCCGACCAGCGCGAATCCCCGGCACGTCCGGTGGCTCGCAAGCTCGCCGCCAAGGGCGCCGGCCTGACGTACCACGATCCACATGTGCAGTCCTGGCAGGTCGACGGTGTGGACATCCCTCGGTCGATGGACCTGAACCAGGCCCTGTCCGAGGCCGACCTGACGATTTTGCTCACCGACCACAAGGAGTACCGCCCCAAACTGCTGACCGAGTACGCGCGGTTGCTTCTCGACACCCGTGGGGTCCTGCACCGCGGCGGCCCCGAGCTCGACGAGTCGAACGTGCCCACCCAGGCACGCCGCCGCATCGATCACGAGAACTTCCAGACGCTCTAGGGAGACAACGGCACGCCGGTGGACACCGAAGCTGTCCACCGGCGTGCCGTTCGTCGTGGGCTCTGTCCTCTTGAGGTTCACCGAAACCACCCCCGACGTCCACCGAGCTTTCCTCAGCACGTTTCCGCAGGTGAGTACCGTGTCGAAGAACTGGTACCGCCCGTAGAGAGCGGATCATCACTGTAGAACGGAAATCTTCCGGCAACACCCGTAGGTGATCTTGATGCACGTGCTTGTGGCAACGGTTGTGCACCACCCCGAGGACGCCCGAATCCTGCACCGTCAGATCCGGGCCCTGCTGGACGCGGAACACACGGTCACCTATGTGGCACCGTTTCGCGAATACGGTGTCACCCCTTGGGAGCGGCTGCGTTCGGTGGATGTGCCACGCGCGTCCGGCCGTGAGCGTCTGGCCTCTTTGCGAGCCGCACGGACCGTACTCGCCGAACAGGCCCCCGAGGCCGACCTGTTGCTGTTCCACGACCCCGAACTTCTTCTTGTCCTGCCCGAGGAACGTCCACTCACCGTGTGGGACGTCCACGAGGACACGGCCGCGGCGTTGCTCACCAAACCGTGGGTGCCCAAGCCGCTGCGCCGCCCGCTGAGCCTGGTCGTGCGGGGCTTCGAACGGCGGGCCGAAAAACGCATGAGACTCCTCCTGGCCGAGGAAGGGTACCGACCACGGTTCCGTGACACACACCCGGTGGTCCCCAACACGACCGTGGTGCCCCAGACACCGATCCGGGAGCCCGGTGAGGACCGGGTCGTGTATCTGGGCCACATATCACCGGCACGGGGCGCACGAGAACTGATCGAACTCGGACGTATGCTGCGCCCCCACGACGTGCGTCTGGAAGTGATCGGAAACGCGGACATCGAGGTGCGACCCATGTTGCGAGAGGCCGCTCAGGAGGGTGCACTGCAGTGGTACGGCTTCGTTCCCAACGATCGGGCCCTGCGCATGTGTGCCGGTGCCCTGGCCGGACTGAGTCTGCTGCACGACGCCCCGAACTACCGCCACTCGATGCCCACGAAGGTGGTGGAGTACATGGCGCACGGGTTGCCCGTGGTCAGCACCGAGGGTCCGGTGGCTCGGTCCTTGGTCACCGAACACCCCGAGGGACCTGCGGGGATCGTGGTTCCCTTCCAGGACTCACAGGCCGCCGCCGAGGCGGTCCTCACCCTGCGCGACGACCGGGATCTACGCCTGTCCTACGCGTGCACCGGTCATACGATCGCCCGGTCCTCGTTCCACTGGCCGGTACAGGCGCGGTTGTTCGTCAAGCAGCTGGAGAGCTGGCTGGACGAGGCCAACGGCTCTCCGGGGCCCATTCCCGAGCCACGGCGCCCCCAGGAGCGGAAGTTGCCCACTTCGGGTGAACAAGGCCATACCGTCGTTTAAAGAAATAACTTCCTGGCAAGCCGAGTTGTGTTCCTCAGAACTCCGGGGCACGTCCCCGGCCCTACGAACACCGCCCGAAGGGGAATGATGAGCGACTCGTTGATCCTCGACAAAAAAGCCCAGGACCTGCTGTTCCGGGACGCCCGTACCGCGAACACGTTCACCGACGAGCCCGTGACCGACGAGCAGATGCGCGCCATCCACGATCTTGTCAAGTACGGCCCGACGTCGATGAACAACCAGCCTCTGCGCATCACGATCGTGCGTTCTTCCCAGTCCCGTGAACGTCTGGTCGCGCACATGTCGGGCAACAACGCGGCGAAGACCTCCACCGCTCCGCTGACCTTGATCCTGTCCGCCGACAGCGACTTCCACGAGCACTTCCCGACGACCTTCCCCGTCGCCCCGGATGCCCGGGACAACTTCGCCCGGATGCCCGTGGAAGCTCGTGAGGGCGCGGCCGGCCTCAACGCTTCCCTACAGGTCGCCTACCTCATCATGGGGGTCCGTGCCGCAGGACTGGCCGCCGGCCCGATGACGGGCTTCGATGCCGAGGGTGTTCGTACGGAGTTCTTCGGCAAGGGGTCCACCCAGAAGCCGATCGTGATCATGAACATCGGTGTCCCCGGACCGGACGCCTGGTTCGACCGTCTGCCCCGCCTGGACTACGAACAGGCCGTCACCGAGATCTGATCCACTCGCCTGCTCGTGGGCGGCCCCTCGATCCTTCCGGACCTCGGTTTTCCTCAAATGATCGGTGGCCGCCCGACCCTGGTCATACGCCAGGCGGTGCGCCAGCTGATGGGGGAACGGGCCCCGGGGTCCTCGCGCCACCCCTCGCGGAACCCGACGAACCAGGAACGCAGAGCGGTACGGTCCCGCTCACGGAGCAGGGTGAGGGCCACCCACGTACCCAGGTAGGGCACCACCAGCATCCAGGGCAGGTTGCGCCGGGCCAGCCAGACACGGTTGCGGGCGTTGAGACGGTAGAAGTTCTCGTGACGGGTCGGGACCACCGCCGGATGGTACATGACGGCCTCGGCGTCGTACTCGATCGAAAAACCGGCGTCCATGATGCGCCAGGCCAGGTCGGTCTCCTCGTGGGCGTAGAAGAACTCACCGGGCAGGCCCCCACCGGCCTCGAAGGCGCTACGTCGAATCGCACACGCCCCACCCAAGAACGTGGTCACCACGCTGGAACGGCGCGGGTCACCCACCCGCAGCCGGGGCACGTGGCGGCGTTGGTCGGGACCACCGTCGGGGTCGGCGATGCGGAAGGAAAGCGCACCGAGCGCGGGATCGGCGGCAAAGCGTTCCCGCACGTGGCGGGCCAGATCGGGGGAACGGTACCAACCGTCGTCGTCCAGGAACAGCACGACGTCACCCTCACAGGCACGCACACCGTGATTACGTCCCGCGGGGATACCCACGTTCTCCGGCAACAGGACCGTCTTGATCCCCTCCGGAAGTTCCGGCAGATCAGCACCGTTGCTGACCACGACCACCTCGACGTCGGCGTCGTCCTGCTCGAGCACGCTGGTGATCGCCCTGCGCAGTTCGGCGGGACGGGTACCCATGGTGAGCAGGACACAGGACAACGTGGGCGCGGACACCTGAGGACGGCTCCGTTCGGTTCTGGGCTCTGGGGATCCCTCCGGCCCGGACACGCCGGGACGCTGTGCGGGTGGGACGACAGGAGTTGCCATGGGTTCGACCGTTCGATGGGCGAAGTACGAAGAACAGGTTGGCACCTGCCTCGACGTTCGCAGAAGCAGACTGACGAAAGCATAAAAGGGAGGTGTACGGGGTCGTGAACCGGGTAGCGCCCACGACCCCGTATGTGACGGGAACGTCACCGTCGCGTTATTCCAATCGGCGGGAGGCGACCACGCTCACGAAGTGCGCGATGCTCATCAAAACTCCGATGAAGGCACACGCCACGACCAGGACACGGGTGGCGAGCAGGTCCCCGAGGAGCAGGTCCACGACGGCGGCCACCACCACCAGGAAGGACAGCTCCACCGCTTGGACGACACGATGCACCATCAGGGCAGAGGCCAGGCGGCGAGCCAGGCTCAGCCCGGACGAGCGCGGACGCATCGCCTCGTCGGTGATCTGTTCGGGCAGTCCGGCCTTGGCCCGGGCCACCACGACGTTGTCGGTCTCGGCCTTGATCAGAGCGACACCGAGCGCGGCCGCCATGGCAAGGACCACCCAGCCGCCGGGTTCGAACTCTCCCTGGGCTCGAAGGCCCAGACCGATGAGGAGGGCGATCTCGGACACGTAGTGGCCGATGCGGTCGAGGTAGATCCCCGCGACGCTGGTACGTCCGGTGTAGCGGGCGACCTCACCGTCGGAGCAGTCCAGCAGGAGATAGATCTGGATGAACACGGCCGCGAGGATCGCCGACCACAGCCCTCCGAAAGCCACCACGACGCCCGACAGGACGCCGAAGACCATCATCAGGTAGGTGATCGGGTTGGGGGGCACACCGAGCCGGACGAACACAGTGCTCACGTACGGGGAAAGATCCCGCATGTAGAGACGCCCGGCCCAGTGCTCCTCGTTGGTGCGCTCCTTGATCCCTGCGGGCTGGCCACCCGCGCGGACCTCAGCGACCGACGGCTTCGACATACTCAGCGACACACCGCCCGATCTCTTCCTCTGGAAGATCCAGGTGCTCCAGGATCGTGAACCGTCCGGGACGAGTGGCAGGTGCGTGAAGCACCGCCCGGGTGAACTCCTCGTGCGACAACCCCACGTCCGAGGGAACGATGGGCAGTTCGTGCCGGAGCAGGCAGTCGCGGATCTCGTACAGACGCGCTTCCGACCAGCCCAACCTGCGTACCCGGAGGAAGGACGCGTACAGCGTGCCCAACCCGGCGAGTTCACCATGGTTGCTGGTGCCAGGGTAGAGCTGGGTGATGGCGTGCAAGATCTCGTGGCAGGCACCGCTGGCGGGCCTGCTGGACCCGGCCACCGACATCGCCATCCCGGACAGCACCAGCCCCTCGGCGAGCACTGTGAGGAACGCGTCGGACTCCACCGAGTCGGGGCGGTGCAGGACCGCTTCGGCCGCGACCCGGGCGAAGGTGACGGCCATACCGTCGACGGGTTCGCCCGCCACACGGCCGGCCAGTTCCCAGTCCTCGATGGCCGAGACGTTGCTGATCACGTCCCCGACCCCGGAGCGCACCAGGTGGGAGGGGGCCGCACGCACGTAGTCCAGGTCGATGACCAGCGCGATCGGCATGGTGACACCGATGGACGGTTTACCGCCCTCGTGTTCGAGCGAGCTCACCGGTGAGGCGATGCCGTCGTGGGCCAGGTTGGTGGCCACGGCCACCATCGGGATACCCGCCATGGTGGCGGCGTACTTGGTCACGTCGATGGTCTTGCCACCACCGATACCTGCGACCGCCTCGTAGGCACCCGCGCGCAGCTTCCCACCGAGCTCGGTGGCCACGTCGACGGTGCCTTCCGGGGCTTGGAAGACCTCGCAGTGGGGCAGGTCGACCTCGGCGGCGATCTGCTCACCCTGTCCGGGGCCCACGACCAGGGCGACACGGCCCTCGGTCGCGATCCGCCGGTCGGCGAGCACCGTTCCGAGCGATGCGACGGCCCCCCTGCGTACGTCGATCGACAGGGGGGACTGCAACATCCGAGCTAGTAGTGGCACGCGATCTCCCTCGCCTTGTTCAGGTCGTCGTGGTCGTCGACCTCGACCCAGTCGACCTTGCCGATCGGAGCGACGGCGACCTTCTCGCCGCGGTTGACGAGTTCTTGGTAACCGTCCTCGTAGTACAGCTGGGGGTCCCGCTCCCAGGTGGCCTTGAGCGCGTCGGCGAGGCGGGCGTCGAGGGAACCCTCGATGAGGGTCGCACCGATGTACTCACCCACTGCCGTGGCGGGGTCCATCAGCTTGGTGATCTTCTTCAGGTGACCGTTCTCGTCGAGGGTCACCTTCATCTCCTCGTCGGCCAGGTTCTTCACGTCGTCCACCGCCAGCAGGAGTTCCGGGCCCCTTGCGGCGAGCAGTGTTTCTTCGACACTCACGGGATGGACGGTGTCACCGTTGACGAGGAGGACCCCCTCGGAGAAGAATTCGCGCGCGGTCCACAGGGAGTAGGCGTTGTTCCACTCCTCGGCCTTGTCGTTGTAGCTGAGGGTGAGTTCGACGCCGTGGCGCTCCTCCAACTCCTCCTTGCGCTCCTCCACGGCCTTCGCGCAGTAGCCGACCACCACGACGACGTCCGTCAACCCGGACGCGGCCATGTTGCGCAGTGTGATGTCCATGATGGTCGTCTCGCCGTCAACAGGCACCAGTGCCTTCGGCAGGGTGTCGGTGTAGGGACGCAAACGACGTCCCGCGCCTGCGGCAAGAACCATTCCGAGCATGAGGGCGTGTTCCTCCTTAGGTCGGGGAGTTCATGCCTCCCCGTTCGTTCCGGTCGGTCCGCACATCGGTCACCGGTGTCGCACTCCAGGTGCGCACGGCCTCGCGGACGAGCAGCACCACCATGTATCCGGTGAGTATGCCGTAAGTGAGAGAGAGCGCATCCAGCGCTCCTCCGACCGCGATGACGAACATTCGACCGTCCCAGCCGAGTGCGAGGACGCGCACCCATACGGGGCGGGTCATCCCGACGGCGGGCCGTGCGACGTCATCGCGGTGGTGGCTGATGATCGCCACCAAGAGTACGAACAACACAGAACCGGGTACACCGGACGCCAACCCCATGACTGCCAGATATCCGTACTCGGTGGCACGCAGGACGGGGGGTACGAGCCAGTCGAATCGTCCGTCGTGAGGGTGGCCCGAGGCCATTCCGGACAGTAGCAGGGCAGCGACCGGTGCAAACAGGGTAATGCCTGTCAGTTCCCCTCTGCCCGCCGCGAGAAGGACCCCGACGATCAGCGCGCCGGCCACCGCGGGCAGAAGTGGTGGTATGGCTCCCGGGACGATCCGTCCCAGAAGCACGCACATGTGACTGTCGTCACGGAGGGAGCGCAGGTCGGGAACATCGGCACGAGCCGTCCGGTACACCCCTCGCCCTCGTTCTGTGCCCGGGACGTCCGAACCCTCAACACGATCGTCCTTTCCGTGCTGCCACTTCCCCTCACTCACGGGCGTGCTCCTCGATCGGAGCGACGAGTTCGCCGGTGACCGCGACCGCACAACCGATGATCAAGGTGACGAAGGCGATCCGCGCGTCCGCCACCACGGTGGTCACCGCGATGGCCGAGAACCGTACCGGCTGTGGGAAGGCCAGAACCCGGCGGAACAGCGCCGGCAGGGGTGCGGGCGCACCGGAGGGCACCCGCCCGGCCACCACGGGGGTGCGTGAGCGCGGCACGGACGGTCTCTTCGCCCCCAGGAGCTTTCCGGTCAGTTCGGGGGACCCGCCCTCCACCCTCCCGGGCGGCCGCGGCAACAGGCGCCCGAAAAGCCCCTCAGGCCGCCCTGGGAAGGAAGCGGGGCCACCGGCCGACCCCGAGGCCGGTTCGGCCGCGGCCGGAGCGGAGCGGGCGATCAGGAGCGAGTCCCGCAACGCCAGGGCGATGAGCGCACCGGCCGCCCACCCCCACACACCGACGGACCCGGTGGACACGGCCCCCAGGACCAACCCGATGTAGACGATGTACTCACACAGCTGGTCCAGCATGGTGGCGAGCCACAAGGTGAGGGCATCGCGGCGGCCGGTTTCCATGTGCGAGCGAACCGCGTCGCACAGGAGGATCACCGCGAGGAAGGCCGACCCGATCAGGGCTCCGGCGGTCCCTTCGCGGGAGAACCACACCGCCGCGCCGATCGCCGCCAGGACGCCGACCCGGGTCATCCCCGTCCGGGTGACGTGTCTGCGTTCCAGGAGTCTTGCCGTCGACCGTCCCAGAGTTGCGTTGCCCATGAACGTGCCCTCCCCTTCGGGGCGCGTCCCGCTGACCGGCGCCCTCATCGAGGGAAACCGTCACTCACACTCAGTTCTCGATCAATTACTGACACGCACACAGGGGCCGGTACACCCTGCTCAAGAGGGGTACGGGCAACCTTGTTCCGGACGACCTCGAAGACACACGAACGCACCTTCACCACGTGGAGAAGGTGCGTTCGCGCGATGTCGTCCAAGAAGTCCTCAGGGGGTGTCAGGCAGCGGCACCGCCGTCGCCTTCGCCGGTCTGCTTCTCGGCCTGTTTCTTCTTGGCCTCTTCGGCCCGCTTCTTCTTGGCCGCCTCACGCTTCTTGCGTTCGGCCACCTCTGCCTGCGTGTCCTCGTTGTAGGCGGTCAACGCGGTGTCGACATCGGTGTCCAGGGCCAGGCCGCCCTCCTTGACGTACAGGCCGCGGTTGCAGAACCGCCGCAGGTCCTTCTCGCTGTGTGAGACCAGGACCATGGTGCGCTGGTTGGCGAGCATCCGGCCGATCGCCTCGTAACACTTGCGTTTGAAGGCCTTGTCGCCGACCGCGAGCACCTCGTCGACCAGCATGATGGGGTGTTCCAGCTGGGAGATCAGCGCAAAACCCAGACGTACCTTCATACCGCTGGAGTAGTGCCGCACCGGCGTGTCGACGAACCTCGGCTTGATCTCGGCGAAGTCGATGATCTCGTCGAATCGTTCGTCGATCTGCTTCTCGGGCATCCCGTGCAAGGACCCGACCAGGTAGACGTTCTCGCGTCCGGTGAGGTTGTCGTTGAACCCGGCCCGCAGCTCCAACAGCGGGGCGACCTTGCCACGGACACAGACCTCGCCCTCGTCGGGGATGAGCACCCCGGCGATCAGCTTGAGCAGCGTCGACTTGCCCGTACCGTTCTTGCCGACGATGCCCACGCAGTCGCCCTTGGCGATCTCGAAGGACACGTCACGCAAGGGCCAGAACTCGTCACCTTCGGCGTTGGGGTCCCGCTTGTTGCCGTGGATGAACATCTCACGCAAGCTGCGTTTGCGGCGACGGTTCACCGCGAACTTGACACCGAGCCCCTTGGCCTCGATGACCGGTCCTTCGGCATCCGTGATGTAGGTGGCGGGTTGCGCCATCACAACTCCTTCAGAACGGACATCTCCAAACGGCGGAATGTCCAGTATCCGATGACGAGCATCAGGATCGAACCGACCACCGAGGAACACAACGCAAGCGCGGTCGGGGTCAATTCCTCGAACCCGGAGAACCACACAGTGCGGTGCATCTCGAAGATACCCAGCAACGGGTTGAGCTGGTAGACGGTCTTGAGCCACTCCGGGATGCCCGAGGTCAGGACCATGGTCGCCGGGAACAGGATCGCCGAGCCGTAGAACAGCAGGCGTGTGACGATCCGAGTGAGCCTTTCCACATCACGCAACATTACGTTGATCGAGGCCAGGAACAAGGTCATACCCAGCCCGAAGGTGAATTGCAGAACGATCGCCGCGGGCAACCACACCAGCAGACCCATCCAGGTGAACTGCCCACCGAGCGCGATGACGAAGACCAACAGCACCGGCAACGTGAGCAGGTACTCGACGAACTTCGTTCCCACGGTCGCCATCGGGAAGATCTCCCGGGGCACCTTCATGGTCGTGATCAGTTTCGAGTGAGTGATCAACGCCCGGGGCGCCTCACTGAGGATCGACCCGAACGTCGTCCACGGAAGGATCCCCGCCACCAGGAACAGCAGGAACCCTCCGTAGGCCTGGGCTTCCTCGGGGATACCACGAGTTGCGTTGAGGATGACCCCGAAGACGAAGAAATAGACCGTGGTCAGAGCCAGCGGCTCCAACATCGTCCAGGCGTACCCGAGTACGGACTGCTGATACTTGACCTTCAGGTCGCGCCGGACCAGGAGGCCGACGACCCTCCGGTGTTCCCAGACGGCCAGCGCCCTTGACGCCACCGCCACCTCCAAGATTTGAGATCTTCACGCCCGGTTCACGGTGGGCCGGACGGACGCGTATACGTGCTTTGCCTGTGCGCACCAGGCCGGGTCGACGCGACCCGACCCTCTCACGACATCCGGCACAAGGGGTGTGGCCGGGCGGCTGGGGGATGTCACGGGCCACGCCCGGTTCCACGTCGGCAATCAACGATAGATCTGGACCGGGCACGCCTTTCTCAGGCGTCCAACAGGTTACCGTCGCAGAAGACGGGACGTGTCCACCGGCCCCTGTCGGCCCCCGTTACACCGTGGTCACACCCGGCACACCACGAGCCGGTGCGCCGGGTGTGTAGGGTCGGCGACGAACGATCGGCCGAGGAAGAAGGTGCCTCGATGACCACAGATCCCCGCGTGATCGCGGCGGTTCTGGCCGGAGGGGTCGGCGCACGTATGGGCGCGCCCACACCCAAGCAGCTGTTGCCGCTGGAAGGGCGCCCGATCATCACGCACGCGATCGACGCGTTCGAGTCCTGCCCCGACGTCGACGAGGTGATCGTGCTCATGGTCGCCGAGCACGTGGGCCGGGTCGAGGACCTTGTGGCCGAATCCGGGTTCACCAAGGTCTCCCGGGTACTGCCCGGCGGTGGGACCCGCACCGAGACCTCCTGCGCCGCCCTGGCCGCGATGGACACGGCGGCCGACACCGACCTGGTCCTGCTGCACGACGCGGCCCGTCCCCTGGTACGGCCCGCGACCATCTCCGCGTGCGTGTCCGCGCTCGAGGAAGCCGGTGCGGTCGGGGTGGCGGTGCCCAGTTCGGACACTGTGGTGTGCGTGGCCCCGGGACGTACCGGTGGTGAGGCGATCACCGAGGTTCCCGTGCGCTCGAAGATGCGCAGGATGCAGACTCCGCAGGGTTTCCGTCTGGGGGTGATCCGCCGTGCCTACGATCTGGCGATGGCCGATCCGGAACTGGTCGCCACCGACGACTGTGGCGTGGTGCTGCGCCACCTGCCCGAGGAAGAGGTTCGGATCGTGCCCGGTGAGGAGACCAACATCAAGGTGACCAACCCTGGAGACGTGGAAGTGGCCGAGACTCTGCTGCGGCGCCTGGAGTCACCCGTTCCCGGGGGGCGGAGATGAGTGGGATCTTCACCGCCACCGAGGTGATCGGCCACCGGGGCCTGGGGCGAGGTGTGGTGGACGGGCACCTGGAGAACACCCCGGGCTCGTTCGCCGAGGCCGCTGCGGCGGGTGCGGACTGGGTGGAGATCGATGTGCGCCGCACCTCCGATGACTCGCTCGTGTTGTACCACAACGCCGCCCTGGACGACGGGCGCACGATCGTGGACCTCACCGCCGCCGAGTGCGTCGAGGCGGGGCTGTACCGGCTCGAGGAGGGGTTGGCGGCCCTGCCCGACGACGTGGGGCTGGACGTGGACGTCAAGACCGTCATGGAGGACGCCGTCGACGTCCCCGCCCGGCGTACCGTCTCTCTCCTGCTGCCCTACCTGCGCAAGGAACTTCGACGCCGCCGTGTGTTCGTGTGCTCCTTCGATCCTGGTCTTCTACGGGCCGTTCACGAGGAGGTCCCCGAGGTCCCGACCGCGTGGATGCCGTATGTGCGCAACCCCGCCGACACCGCGATCCCCGGTGCTCTCGGTACGGGTTGCCCGATCGTGGCCGTCGATGCCCGTGCTCTGGGGGTGGACGGAGACGGCCCCCACCCCGGTCGTCGTTCCTTGGAGTACACGGTGGAAGTCGCACACCGGGCGGGTCTGGAGATCATGTCCTGGTGTCCGGAACCCGTCGACGCGGCCCGCTACGCGGCCGCCGGGATGGACGCGGTGGTGGTGGACGACGTCCCCGGCACCGTGGCCGCCCTCCACCCGGGGCCCTGAACCGGACCGGGTGACCCGGAGCACCGCGCCGCTTCGGAGCCGGTCGAGGATCCACTCAGTGTCCCGATCGGTGGTGCGGTGGGTACTGAACCGACCCCACGGATCAGTCCGACCAGCCGGCCCCGGGCAACCAACGACCACGGTCACGTTCCCCGTTCAAGAGCGGGTCGATACAGGCCCCCACATGTCCCAGAGCAGCTTCCATGGTGTGAAGTGCCGTGTCGATCTTGACTCGACGGGCATACGCTCCGTAGCCACTCCTCCATTTCGGCCCTGGCGGCACCATCCGACCCGGCAGTTGCATCCTTCGGCGTTCACTCTCCGATTGCAGGGCCCGTGAAACAGGTCCGGCCTCGAGTTCGCATGTGGACACGATGAGCGCCAGATCGATCAGGTCGCGGTATCGTGACGAAGCGCTCCGTAGATCTCCGTGGAGTTCGTACATCGCACACACCTTGTCCGCCACCTGGTCGCTGAGTGGATACACCACAACTTCCGGAAGCTCTGTCAGTCCGGGAATGTCGACGACGGCCATGGGCCGGATTCGCTCAGGTGTTGCCAGTAGATGCAAATCGCGTGCGAGATCGATGGGAAAGCCCCCATACTTGGCGCCGATGTAGGCAGTGACATCAATCTCCACGACCGGGTTCGTGCGACTGTGAACGGCTCTGTCCCCGATCACGAACATGAGGTGATCACCCTCGCGTGGAGCCGTGAGCACGCGAAGTTCGGCGATCGCCTCTTCTGATGACAGCTCCCCGAGGTGCAACAAATCCAGGTCCTTGGAGAATCGCGCATCAGTGAGGCGTATCAGTAGGCTTGCACCACCCTTGAGCACCCACTGGCCGTCGGGCCCGGAAAAGACCAGAGCCAGGAACCGCTGGAACAGGAACTCTCGTCGTAGTTGTTCGAGCGGTCGACCGCGAGCTTTGGCCGCCCTCTTCAACCGATCCTCGAGTGCCCTACGGAATGCGTTCGAGGTGGCGTACTGCGGTGACCCGTTGACCATGTTTTCTTACTGTCCATCTTCGCTGTCGGGAAGATCCCTCTCGAACAACAGGGATGCGGATACCCGAGCGGCCTCGCTGACCTCGCGGGCGAGCCGGGACGCTTCGGCCACCTCCGCGTGCTGCTTCGCAAGGTCCTGGATGACTTCGGATTGCAGGTGACGTACGAGCTCAGCCACGGCCTTCATTGGGGGCGCCTCGACAAGGGCGGCGTACTGTTTCGTGAATTCTTGGGGTACAACCGTTCCCGCCGGCTGCTCGACCATGTCTGCGACTGCCTTCGTCACCGGCGTATCGGTGACCGACCGCGTCCTCTCGGCAGCGTCTGCGGCTTCTTTCGTCATCGGTGAGTTTGCGATCTGCTCACCCAGCTGGATCAACGGTGTGATCACGTGCCGGGCGGACTCGAGCTGTTCGCCGAGTCGCTGAAGTTGTAGCTTCTCGTCGGAGCCGCGGTCACCTCGATGTTCCCCAGCATTTCCGGGTGCCCGGCTTCTCGCGAGCTCGACCGCACGCTCGATCGGTTCGGGGATACCGGACTCCTGGAGGAACTTGGAGAGAAGAGCCTCGCCGTCACC
>DXDP01000137.1 GCA_019115445.1 Candidatus Nocardiopsis merdipullorum | reverse complement strand
CAGGCCGCCCAGACGGGACGGATCCACGTTCACCGCGTCACCCGCCTCCGCCCGGATCGCACCGGAAAGATCCTCCACCGACCCCAAGGACCGATACAGGGCCACGGATGTGCGCAGTTCGGCTCTCAACCGGGCATGCGCAGCCAGGTCGTCAGGGGCAAAAGGATCCTCGATGGCCAACAGCCCCAGGTCGTCCAAGGCGTGCAACGCCTCCAGGTGTTCCGGGGACTCGGAGTAGAGTCCGCCCGCGTCCACCTGAAGGACCAGGAACGGAAAACTCGTCTGGATCGCGTGCAGGACATCCAGGTCCCGCCCCGGCCCGATCTTCAACCTGATACGTCGAAAACCCGCTCCCACCTGCCGGTTGACCTCACGCACCATCGACTCCACCGTGCTGCGGCAGGTCAACGTCGTTCCCGCGGTCAGGGCGGTCCGCTCACCGCCAAGAGCATGCGCCAAAGGCGTACCCCGCCTACGACTCCACAGGTCCCAACAGGCGGTGTCCAGCGCACTCGAAACCGCCGGGTCGAAGGGCAGATCGGCCCACGCCCGGCTCGCGTCCGTGGGGCGGTACCACTCATGGTTCAACAGTGCGGGCGCGTATTGCTCACACAGCGCCTCCCACTGCTCCGAGGACGCTGCGGGCAGCTCGCCCCAACCACTGACCTGATCGGTGTCGGCCACACGTACCAGGACCGGTGCATCGTGTCCCACGGAGGGACGGAGCCGGACCATCTCGAGTTCGATGATCCGGGTCGCGGTCGCCGCTCCAGTGTGTGCCACGCTGTCCCACCTCGGTGTGTGCCGCTTTGTGCTGCCGGCCCGGCCACTGCGGGTAACGGGCCCTCACATTCGACGTTACCTGCGCAGAACAGGCCGGACCAACCCCGTGCTCGGCCGTGGAGCCTCGCGGTATCCCTGGTCACAGGGGATGGACGAGGCGCCAAGGTGTGGAAGGTCCCCACCGGAATCAGTGCTTGTCCAGGACCTCCCCAAGAGGAAGGTGCTTGATGCCGTGCGCTTCGGCCACGGCCGGGTTCACGACCCTTCCGTCGAAGGTGTTGAGCCCATTGGCGAGAGAAACGTCCTCACGCAGCGCCTGCCGCCACCCCTTCTCGGCGAGTGCGACCACATAGCGCAACGTGTCCTTGGTGAGTGCGTGGGTGGAGGTGTTGGGCACCCCACCGGGCATGTTGCCCACGCAGTAGAACATCGTGTCGTGCACCGTGTAGGTCGGGTCGTCGTGCGTGGTGGGACGTGAGTCCTCGAAGCACCCACCCTGGTCGATGGCGATGTCGACCATGACCGAGCCCGGGCGCATACGGGAGACCATCTCGCTGGAGACCAGCGTGGGAGCTTTTGCACCGGGGACCAGTACCGCACCGATGACCAGGTCCGACTCCACAACCTCCCGCTCCAGCTCGAAGGAGTTGGACACGATCGTCTTGACCTGGCCGCGGTACAGGGCATCGACGTGGCGGAGCTTGTCGACGTCCAGATCCAGGACGGTGACCTCTGCACCCATCCCCACGGCCACCTGAGTGGCGTTCACCCCGGACACACCCGCCCCGATGACCGTGACACGGGAGGGCCGCACCCCCGGAACCCCACCCATGAGGGTGCCGCGGCCGCCGTTGGGCCGCTGCAACGCCACCGAACCGACTTGAGTGGCCAGCCGCCCCGCCACCTCCGACATGGGCGCCAGCAGCGGTAGCGAACCGTTGGGCGACTCGACCGTCTCGTAGGCGATCCCGGTGACGCCCCGCTCCAACAGCGCATCGGTGCACTCACGGTCGGCGGCCAGATGCAAGTACGCGAAGAGGATCTGACCCTTGCGCATCCGGTGGTGCTCACTCGGGGTCGGTTCCTTGACCTTGAGGATCAATTCACCGAAGGACCAGACCTCGTCCGCGCTCTGCAGGATGCGAGCACCTGCGTGCACATACTCCTGATCCGATATGGAAGAGCCGGACCCCGCGCCGCGTTCGATGGCCACCTCGTGACCGAGGCCGACCAGCTCGTGCACCCCTGCCGGGGTGATGGCCACACGGTACTCGTGATTTTTGACCTCGCAAGGTACGCCGATGTGCAAGGTTTCCTCCTGAATGCTGCCGCTGATCCCTGTGCTGTGGCCGGTGGAGACGCTTGACACCATTGTCAAAATGCATACCTGTGTGGCTCTTTCTCAACAGCAGGCAAGAATACTGTGTGGCCTGCAAGGAGGAGGCATCCAGGGCCCCCAACGACCTCACCCCAGGCCTCTCTCCCTGCCCAGGGCCCAGACCCGCTCGACCCGTCCGGTCAAGACCCTTCCCGCATAGGGGCTGGGGTCCGTCTCGGAGACCTCCACGGTGCTTTCGGGGTCGAAAGCCACCAGGTCCGCGTCGTACCCTTCGCAGATCCGTCCCTTGCCGACCAGTCCGACCAGTTCGGCCGGGGCCGTCGAGGTCCAGTGCGACAGTTCCGCCAGGCCCAGAGCTCGCCGGGACGCCGCTGTCCACAGTGCCGACAAACCCCGTTCCAACGTGTACATGTCGTGGGACGGCAGGTGCCCGGAACCGATCGTGGTGATCGGTGTCTCCTGTGACAGGAACGTGTTCCACAGAGCTTTGCGGTTGGCTTCCGAACGAAGTGGGGGACGGCAGCCGTGTACCTCCGGACGCAAGGTCTCGGCGGGCAGACACAGATAGTGCGGACATGTCTGTGCCGTCAGATTCACCCCCACCGAACCGGCGGTGGTCAGGAGCGCCGCACACTCGGCCGCGGTGAACGAGCTGACGTGGGTGCGTGTGCCTGCCAGCCGGGCAGCGGCCACGACCCGTTCCAACCCGCGTCGTTCCGCCCGTGGTGGCCGCTGCTCCGCGGACGCGGGGAAACCCAGTTCACGCGCGTCCTCGGTGTGTACCAGCAGTACCGTCTCCAGGGCGGCCAACTCCACCATGGCCTTACGCAGCTGCGCCTCCCCCAGCGAGGCCATGTCGGGGGCGCCCCCGTCCGACAGTGAGCAATGGAAGGCCACCACCCCCGCCGCCCGCAGGTCCGCCAGCTCCAACGGGCCCGTGCCCTGGGTCACCCCACCCAGGAAGAACACCGACACCGAAAGACCGGTGGCCGCACGCCGGTGCACACGAAGGGCGTCCACACACGTGATCGGGGGCCGGGCCGGGGCAGCAGAGGCCACCACGGTGGTCACGCCACCACTCAGAGCCGCCTCACTCACCCGTTGGTAGGATTCCTCCAAGGACCGGCCCGGAACATACACACCGGTACCCAGGTCCACACCCCCGGGGAGCAGAGCGACTTTTCCCAGATCGATGTGTTGTCGGGCAGACTGCAGGGCCCCGTGCTCGGTGACGCTCTCGATGCGACCACCGCGGATCCCCACGGTGGCAGGTCCGATCCCCGCCGGGGTGACCACGCGCTCGGATCGGATCAGACTGTCGAACTCGTTCATCGGGTTCCCTCAGTACTCGTGGCGGAAAATACGTTCCGAGGAAGCACGAGGGGCATGGTGGGTGAGGGGACCGGAACAGGGCCACGACAAGGCACCGGCCGGTAATGAAGTCTATCGCGGCAGGACCCTTCCGAAGGGATGGACATCACTTTCGGTACCGGATTTCCCGCATCGGTGGGCACAACGAAGGCGTTGGGGGGGGGTTACCAACGTCGCCCGGGTCCGACACCGTGGAGGACACGGTCTAACCTTTGCCTGAGACCGGCCTCTGAACAACCTCGACGACGGAGTGGCACGTGGCTTCTCCCGCACAAACCGACACATCCCCTCCGGAACACACCGACGCCCCGGGTACGGGGCAGATCCCACTCTTTGCCACCGCGGCGATCGCACTGTGTCTTCTTGGCATGGGCCTGACACTGATCCTCGGTGGGGCCGCATATCCAGAGGTCATTCCAGGGCTGCCCGACGCCGGTGAGGCGGTGCGCTGGGGCTTTCCCCTGGCCAAGGTCGTCATGGACAGCGCCGCGGTCCTGACCATCGGCCTCCTGATCATGGCCGCGGTACTGCTGCCCTCCCACAGAGGACGGCTCACCACACAGGCCACCGGCTATGTGCGCACCGCCACCTGGGCGGCACTGGTCTGGGCCGTGGCCGCCGTCTCCACCCTGTACTTCCAGACATCGGAGTTCTTGGCCCGACCCATGGGACAGGTCTCGCTCGACGAGGTCACCTCCTACGCGGGCTCGGTCGCAGGTGGTGTGTCCCTCATGGTCGTGGTGCTCATCACGACCGGAATCACCCTTTTCGGGCGTACCGTGGGCTCGGCGACCGGCGCACTGCTGTTGCTGGTGGCGGCTTTGGCGGCCACCACCCCGCCCGCGCTCACCGGCCACTCGGCCTCCGCCGGTGCCCACGAACTCGCGATGGCCGGGCTGACCCTGCACATCGTCACCATCTGCGCATGGGTCGGTGGCCTCGTCGCCGTGGTCTACCACGTCATGCGGCGCGACGCCCAGGCCCCGGTGGTTGCCGTCAACCGATTCAGCCACATGGCGCTGTGGGTGTACATCGGGGTCGCGATCAGTGGTGCGGCCAGCGCTCTGGCACGCCTGCACTCCCTGGAGGACCTGTTCCTCACCGAGTACGGGCTGATCATCGTGGTCAAGATCCTTTTGTTTGCGATACTGGGAGCTTTCGGGTACCTGCACCGAGAACACGCCCTCAAGCGCCTGGACGACACACCCCAAGGCTCGGAAGGGCAAACCTTGCGGCGCGGGCTCTTTCTGCGCCTTGCCGTGGTCGAGGCGCTCATCATGTCCGCCGTGGTCGGCATCTCCGTGGCCCTGGGACGTACCGCACCGCCTCCGCCGCTCGACTCCGAGGTCGACCCGGCCGTGGCGATCTTCGGCTTCCCGGTACCACCCCCGATGAGCGTGGAGAACCTGCTCACGCTGTGGCGTCCCGACCTGTTCTTCTTCCTCTTCGTGGTGGTCGGAGCAGGCATCTACCTGGCAGGGGTGACCCGCCTGGTGCGCCGTGGCGACAGCTGGCCGATCGGGCGCACGGTTGCGTTCCTGATCGGTCTGCTCTGCCTTGTCGTCACACAGCTCAGCGGATTTGCGACCTACGCAGCCATCCTGTTCTCCACCCACATGCTCCAGCACATGGCCCTGTCCATGATGATCCCGATCCTGCTGGTGCTGGGTGCCCCGGCCACACTCGCACTGCGCGCACTCAAACCCGCACGCACCCGTGGTGACAGAGGACCGCGTGAGTGGATCACCCTGTTGCTCAACAGCAGGTTCGCCAAGTTCCTCACGCACCCGGGCTTTGCCGTACCCATGTTCGTGGCAAGCCCGTACCTCCTCTACTTCACCCCGATGTTCGAAACACTCATGAACGACCATCTCGGTCACATGTTCATGAATATGCACTTCCTCATCTCCGGGTTCCTCTTCTACTGGATCATCATCGGGATCGACCCGGCCCCGAGGAAGATCCCCTACCTGTTGAGAATCCTGCTCCTGCTCGTGGTGATGGGCTTCCACGCCTTCTTCGGCATTGCGATCATGATGCAGTCCTCACCGATCGGGTTGGAGTTCTACAACAGGTTCGAGGTCCCCTGGATCGACACCCTGGACTCCGACCAGTACGCCGGCGGTGGCATCGCTTGGGCACTGGGCGAGATCCCGACCATGCTCGTGACGGTCGCGTTGATGTTCCAGTGGTCGCGTGACGAGGAACGCCAGGAACGCCGGCGTGTACGACACGCCGGCCGGGGTGACTCCGACGATGCCGACATGGACGCCTACAACGCCTACCTGGCCGAGTTGGACCGCCGTGCACGCGGCATCACCACCCAGGAAACACCTGGAAACACCGACGAGGGCAAGAGCGGCACCGACCGAGGCTGACCCACGATGCGGCCGGGGACACCCACGGGTGTCCCCGGTCTTTTTCTTGACGGGCCGAACACACCACCGACAAGATCCACGCCCGCGCCAGAAGATACGGGCGAAACGGCAACAAACCCTTCTGGGAGAACCCGTACGTGCTGTGGGCAATCCGTGAAGTGGTCCCCGATGGCAAGCCACGGAGCCAGGGTGGCCTCAGACCAGAAGAGAACCGATGCCGGCGCCGAGCAGCCCCAAGCTCAAGCAGACGATCAGGGCCACGGCCGCCACGGGAAGCGAAAGACGCGGCTGAGGCACGGCCACCCGACCATGCACGGCGACCTGCTTGCGAGCGACGACCGGCAGCATGACGATGTTGACCGCACAGATCAGGGCGACCACAAGGGAGGCCGCGGCGAAGGCCTGCCAGAACCCGGACCCCGCCCCCAGTGTGTTCACCGCCGTCAGGGTCGGCAGCACCAGAAGCAACACCACGGAGGCGGTCCCAAAACTCACCCGCGACCGGGACGAAGCTCCACGTTCACCCCCCGAAGCAACCAGGAGAAGACCGACGAGGGCAGCCATCACGATGGCGCCCCCGATTCCGAACACGGCGACGTCGACCAGCGAATTCACGCCCACCATTGTCCCACCACACTCGGCGTCCTCGGACCCGGGTCGGGCCGGTCCGTCGATGTTCGACGAAAGGGTTGCCGACCTCGAAGGAAGGACCGGTTCAGGGAAGAGCAGTGGTGCCCTCGACGTGCTCCACCCGGGAACCGGAGGAGCTCTTGACCACGCGAAGACGGGTCGTCACACGTTGACGCAGATCCGCCACATGGCTGACCACGCCCACCGCACGGCCACCGTCACGCAACCGGTCCAAGACCTCCAGGACCTCCTCCAAGGTGTCCTCGTCCAGGGTGCCGAACCCCTCGTCCACGAAGAGTGTGTCGATGTCGGCGCCGCCCGCCTCCGCCCCGGCCACATCGCCCAGCCCCAGAGCCAGCGCCAGCGAACTGAAGAAGGTCTCCCCGCCCGAGAGGGTGGCGGGATCCCGTTCGGCCCCGGTCCAGGCATCCACCACCCGCATCCCCAGACCTCCCGCCGAACGTGCCCGGCCGTCCCCGGCGGCCTTGTCCACGGTGTAACGCAACTCGTACCGGCCGTCGGACATGCTGAGCAGCCGGTCGTTGGCGGCGGCCACCACCTGTTCCAGACGAGAAGCCAGTACATACGCGGACAAGCGCACGTTGTCGGTGTTGTCACCCGAGGTGCCCGCGGTCAGGCCACGCATCCCCTCCGCGATCGCGTACCGGCGCAGTACCGGCTCGGACCCGGCCAGCCGGTCGGTGAGTTCTTCGCGCAACACCGAGAGCCGGCGTGCCCGCTCCTCCACCATGCTCCGCCAGGCCACCGCATGATCGGCGAGCTCCCCGGCCCGCTCGGCCGTCTCCTGCAGGGCAGCCAGGTCCGGCACCGGGCCTGCTCCGGTCAGTTCGGGATCGGCCAGGGTGGCGTGGAGCGTGGCGAGTTCGTCGTCGTGGGCACGTGCCTGCTCACGCAGCGCCTCCCGTTCACGTTCGTCCAACGTGGCCGCGTGCACCTCGGCCTCGGTCGCGCCGGGGGGTGGGTCCGTGGAACGGCCGGAAAGATCCAGTTCGGCCAGACACCAGTCGGCCTCGACCTCGGCCGCGCGTAGTTCCTCGACGGCGCGGTCACGCTCGGCCAGGGCCTCGGCCGCGGCCCGCAGCAGTTCGGCCTCCGCACCCAGACGACGTGCTCG
>DXDP01000136.1 GCA_019115445.1 Candidatus Nocardiopsis merdipullorum | reverse complement strand
CTCTCCACCTGCAACCGGACAGAAATCTACGCCGACGTGTCCACCTACCACGGCGGGGTGGCGGCGGTGACCGAACTCCTGTCCTGGCACACCGGGGTTCCTCTCGGTGAACTGTCCGAGCACGTCTACGTGCACTACGAGGACAGCGCCGTCCAACACCTGTTCTCCGTCACCTGCGGTCTGGACTCCATGGTCGTCGGTGAGGGCCAGATCCTCGGCCAGGTACGCGACGCCCTCAAGGAAGGTCAGAAGAACGGTTCTGTGGGCCGGGTGCTCAACGACCTGGGCCAGCGGGCACTGCACGTGGGCAAGCGCGCCCACACCGAGACCCACCTGGACCACGCCGGCGCCGACATGGTCAGCTTCGGCCTCGACAACGCCGTGCAGAACCTGGCCACCGCACCCGGTGCCAGCATCCCGGGGGCCTCCCTCGACAGCAAGGCCACGCCCCCGGCGGGGTGCCCGATGTCCGGTACGACGGTGCCGAGCTCCACGGACCTGCACGAGGTGTCGCACGAGGTTTCGCTGCCCGAAACCGGGCCGCTCACCGGAACCCGGGCCCTGATCCTGGGCGCAGGTTCCATGAGCGCACTGTCGGCCCACACCGTGGCCCGCCAGGGCGCGGGCCGGGTCGTGGTCGCCAACCGCACCTTCGAACGCGCCGCACGCCTGGCCGAGTGCCTCACCGAGGCCTACGACTCCCTCCAGGCCGAAGCAGTTGCCTTCGACGAGGCCACCGACGTCCTCACCGACGTCGACCTCGTCATCTCCTGCACCGGTGCCCAAGGCTTTGTCCTGACCGCCGAACAGGTGGCCGCCAAGACACGGGGCCGCACCCGTCCGCTGGTGTTCCTCGATCTGGCGCTACCGCGCGACATCGACCCCAAGGCCCGTGAGATCGACCACGTCAGTGTCGTGGACATCGAGGACCTGCGCCAGGCCTCCCGCGACACCGAACAGACCGACCACGCTGGTGCGCTCACCCTCGTCCGCGACATCGTGGACGAGGAAGTCTCCCAGTTTCGCGCGACCCGCCGCGCCAACCAGGTCACACCCACCGTCGTTGCCCTACGCACCCAGGGCCAGGGCGTCGTCGACTCCGAACTGTCCCGATTGCTGGGACGCCTGCCCGACGACATCGACGACCGTTCCCGGGAGGAGATCGGCCGGGCGATGCGCCGCGTGGCCGACAAACTCCTCCACAGACCCACTGTCCGCGTCAAGGAGCTGGCCGTCGAACCCGACGGCCACGCCTACGAGGCCGCCCTGCGCGAACTGTTCGACCTCGACCCGAATCCGGCGGATGCGTCCACCGCGTCCGACCGCACCAGCACAGCGGCGATAGCCGCACAGGAGAAGGCATGACCGGCACGCCCGCCAAACTCGGTACCCGTCGCAGCACCATGGCGACCACTCAGTCCCAAGGGATCGCCGACACCATCACGGAGCGCACCGGCCAGGAGATCGAACTGGAACTGGTCACCAGCTTCGGTGACGTCAGCAGAGCCCACCTGACCCAGCTCGGTGGGACCGGTGTGTTCGTCAACGCGCTGCGTGACGAACTCATGTCCGGAAGGATCGACTTCGCCGTCCACTCGCTCAAGGACCTGCCGACCACACCCGCGGAAGGCCTGGTCCTGACGGCGATCCCCGAACGTGACGACCCGCGTGATGCCCTGTGCGCCCGCGACGGTCTGAAGTTCGCCGACCTGCCCGCCGGGGCCAAGATCGGTACAGGCTCACCACGCCGTGTCGCCCAACTGGCGGCCCTGCGCCCCGACCTGGTGTACGTGCCCATCCGGGGCAACGCAGAGACCCGTCTGGGCAAGGTCACCTCCGGTGAGGTCGACGCCGTGGTGCTGGCATACGCCGGACTCGGCCGCGTGGGCCGCCGCGATGACGTCACCGACGTCTTCGAACCGGAACAGATGTTGCCCGCACCGGGGCAGGGCGCCCTGGCCGTCGAATGTCTGGCGGAGCGTGAGAGCAACGACCTGTCCTACCTGTCGGCGGTCGAACACCCCGCCACCCGGGTGGAGGTCGTCGCCGAGCGCGTCGTACTCGCCGAACTCGAAGCAGGGTGTGCCGCACCCGTCGGCTCCTACGCCGAATACGCGGACGGCCGTCTCCGACTGCGTGCCGCGGTCGTTGCCACCAACGGCAGCGAAGCGGTACGCCGTGAAAAAACCATCGACATCGCCTCTCCGACCGACCTCGAGGCGGCCACGGGGCTCGGCCGTGATCTGGCTCGACAGATGATCGCGGAGGGCGCCGATCGCATCGTCGCCGAGGCTTTCGCCGAGAGAGGCGGAGTCTGAGCAGGAACCAGCGGCGGGCACCCGTCACCCCGCCGCTCGTCGTCGCCCCCGCACGTGCCCGGAGGCGGAGACGAACCACACAGAGGAGTCCAGTAAGTGAACGCCAACGCCAACCCTCAACCGGAGGAGCCGCACCTGGTGGCCCGGTCGGGGCACGTCACCCTCGTCGGTACAGGGCCCGGAAGCGCCGACCTGCTGACGCTGCGCGCCGCTGAGCTGCTGAGCCAGGCCGACGTGGTCATCACCCTCCGTGAACAGACATCCGAGGAGTTCGCCGGTTTTCGCTCCGAAATCCTCAAGCACTGCTCCGAGGACGTGTCCGTGGTCGAGGCCGAGACCTGCGGCGACGACCTCAACGGCATCGTGCTCTCCCACGCCAGGGAAGGTAAACGGGTCGCCCGCCTCTACCCCGGGGATCCTCTCATCGCGTGCCGCGGGGCCGAACTCGTCGCCGCGTGCCAAAAAGCCGACATCGAGGTCGAGGTCGCCCCTGGCCTGTCCTCCATCACCGCGGGGCCGACCTTTGCCGGTGTGCCCCTGCTGACCGGTGACGAGAACGAGATCCGTGTCCTCAACGCGCGCGGTGAGAAGCCCGTCGACTGGGCGGACGCGGCCGCCGGTGACGCCACCCTGGTGATCCTGGGGGCCGATGCACCGACCGGAGAGGCCCCCGAACACCAAGGGCCCGGGTTCGACGTGGTGTGCAAGTCCTTGGTCGCAGGGGGACGTCCCGGCTCCACCCCTGTCTCGGTCGTGCGTGCGAGCGGCACCACGCGCCAGACCACCGTCACATCCACACTGTCCCGGCTCATGACGGAACTGAGGCAGAAGGACGCCAAGAACCACCACCTCGTCCAGCCCGCGCTCATGATCGTCGGTGGGGCCACGGACCGTCAGAAAGAACTGTCCTGGTACGAATCGATGCCACTGTTCGGCTGGCGGGTCCTGGTTCCCCGCACCAGGGAACAGGCCCCGGCCCTGTCCGAGCAGCTGCGCGAGTACGGCGCGGTACCCGAGGAAGTACCCACCATCTCCGTGGAGCCCCCGCGCACCCCGCAACAGATGGAACGGGCCGTCCGTGGCCTGGTCACCGGCCGCTACCAGTGGGTGGCCTTCACCTCTGTCAACGCCGTCAAAGCCATCCGTGAACGGCTGGAGTCCTACGGCCTGGACGCCCGCGCCTTCGCCGGGGTCAAGGTCGCGGTGGTCGGGGAGGCCACCGGTCAGGCCGTGCGTGACTTCGGGATCGAGCCCGACCTCGCCCCGCCCGAGGACCAACAGTCCGGTGCTGGACTGGCCGCTGCCTGGCCTCCCTACGACGCCGAGATCGACCCCATCGAACGGGTCCTGCTGCCCCGGGCCGACATCGCCACCGAGGTCCTTTCCGCGGGCCTTGTCGACAAGGGCTGGGAGGTCGACGACGTCACGGCCTACCGGACCGTTCGCGCCTCGCCCCCGCCCCAGCCCACCCGGGAGGCGATCAAGGGCGGCGCCTTCGACGCCGTGCTGTTCACTTCCTCCTCCACGGTCCGGAACCTGGTGGGGATCGCGGGCAAACCGCACAACACCACCGCGATCGCCGTGATCGGCCCGGAGACCGAGAAGACCGCCATCGAGTTCGGGCTGCGCGTGGACGTCATGGCACCGAAAGCTTCGGTTCTGGCTCTTGCGAAAGCACTGGGGCAGTACGGTGTCGAGAAACGCCGCGAAGCGATCGAGGCGGGCAAGCCCGTCCTCAAGCCGAGCCAGAAACGCCGTGGCCGACGCCGCAAGCTCTGAACCGCGCACCGCAGCTCCACCCGCACCACACCCTCGGGAGTTTCGACGTGACCACCTTCAGTTCCGACGCCGCATTTCCCGCCGCCCGGCCCCGCCGCCTGCGTCGAGGTGAGGCGTTGCGCCGCCTGGTCGCCGAAACCCGGGTGCGTCCGGAGGACCTCGTCCTGCCGATGTTCGTCAAGGAAGGGCTCACCGAGCCGGTACCGATCTCTTCCATGCCGGGCCAGGTGCAGCACACCCGGGACAGCCTGCGCAAGGCCGCCACCGAAGCCGCCCAGGCCGGTGTGGGTGGGCTGATGCTGTTCGGTGTCCCCGAACACAAGGACACCGCCGGTTCCCAGGCCGACGACCCCGACGGTGTCGTGCAGGTGGCGTTGCGTGACCTGTCCGCCGAGGTCGGTGACGACATCGTCCTCATGGCCGACCTGTGCCTGTGTGAGTACACCGATCACGGGCACTGTGGGCCGTTGGAAACCGAGGGTCACGTCGACAACGACCTGACCTTGGAGCGATACGCCTCCGTTGCCACGGCCCAGGCCGAGGCGGGCGCGACCGTGGTCGCACCCAGCGGGATGATGGACGGTCAGGTCGCGGCGATCCGGGCCGGCCTGGATCGGACCGGGCACACCCAGGTACCGATCCTGGCCTACGCGGCCAAGTACGCGTCGGTCTTCTACGGCCCGTTCCGAGAAGCGGCCGAGGGCGCCCCCCAGTTCGGGGACCGCTCCGGCTACCAGCAGGACCCCGCCAACGCCCGCGAGGCGTTGCGTGAGGTGGCCCTGGACGTGGCCGAAGGGGCCGACATGGTGATGGTCAAACCCGGATTGGCCTATCTGGACATCGTGGCCAAGGTCGCCGAGTCCTCCCCGGTACCTGTGTCGGCCTATCAAGTCAGTGGCGAGTACGCCATGATCGAGGCAGCGGCCGAACGGGGATGGCTCGAACGTGAACGGGCCGTCCTGGAAGTACTCACCTCCTACCGAAGGGCCGGCGCCGAACAGATCCTCACTTATTGGGCGACCGAGGCCGCTCGTCTGCTCCGGTGACATCACAGGCCTGATCGTCCCGGTCGCGGCCGCCGGGCGCGGGCCCCTTCCCCGCCCCGGCCGCGCCGAGAACAAGGATGATTCGCGAGAGGCCCCATGGTGGACATGTTGCGCCGACGGAAACGGCGACACGCGGTGGACAGCATGATGGAGTCCGCGCTGCTCTACGCGGAGATGGGTTGGCCGGTGGTGCGCGGTGCGGCCCCGGGAGAGGACCGTGCGTGTACGTGTGACCGGATCGGCTGTCCCGCTCCGGCCGCTCACCCGGTCACCGCTGCCTGGGGGGTGGAGGCGAGCACCGACGCCGACACGATCCGGCGCTGGTGGGCCGCCGACCCCCACGCCAACGTCGTCCTGCCGACCGGGCGGGTCTTCGACGTTTTCGACGTCCCCCGAGCAGCAGGTGTGATGGCCCTGACCCGGATGGGGCGTGCCGGCCTTCCCGCGGGCCCGGTCGCTTCTGTGGAAGACCGATATTTGTTCTTCGTGGCCACCCGTTCGTCGGTGGACGAGGACGAGTGGTGGTCCTGCCGGCTGGACTGCGTCCCCGAGACCGTCGACGAGATGCCCGGACTGCGCTGGCACTGCCGAGACAGTTACGTCCTGGGGGCACCGTCGGCGCTGTCCCCCGGTGGCCGTGTCACCTGGATCCGTAACCCCCGTGCGGACGAGGGACAGGTGGTCCTGCCCGACCCGATCGCGGTCCTGGACATCCTCTCCGACACCAGCGAGGAATTCGCCGACTGAACGGAACATGGGGCCACGGGGTGTTCAGGGGTCAGACACGTGTGGTGTTGACCACGATGCCGTCGTGGTCGCTGTAGAGCCATTCTCCCGGGACGAAGGTGACCTCACCGAAGGAGACGGGCACGTCCAGGCGCCCGGCGGCGTCCTTGAGCGACTTGCGAGGGTTGGAACCCAGGGCCTTGACCCCCAGGTCGAGACCACCAAGAGCGGCGGTGTCGCGTACCGCTCCGTTGATGACCACCCCGGACCAACCGTTGGTCACGGCGGCCTCGGCGATCAGGTCGCCCATCAGTGCCGAGCGCAAGGATCCGCCCCCGTCCACGACCAGCACGGCACCCTCGCCGGGGGTGTTGAGGACCTGCTTGACCAGGCCGTTGTCCTCGTGGCACTTGACGGTGCGGATCGGACCGGCGAAGAAGGCGCGCCCACCGTATCCGCGGAACTGCGTGGCGCAGCTGCGCAAGGTGTCGCCGTGCTCGTCGATCAGGTCGGCTGTGGTGAAATCGGTGGCCATGTCGGCTCCAGTTCTATGAGAGGACACAGGGCGTGCTCGCCGGAGGCGGAACACACCCCAGGGACACCCCTAAGTTACTGGCCGGTTCATCAAGGTTCGGTGGCCCCCTCCTCGATTTGTGTCCCACTCCTTCACGCACATCGGTCCTTCCGTGGCCCCGAACGGTTTAAGTTATGACAGGACCAGGACTTTCCTGTCACCGCATCATGGGGCTTTCGTCACTTCGTGGCGGGAAGGTGTCCGGTTCTTTCTTGCTCGTTCGTCCCTTCCCTCGCACAACCTCTATGGAGAGAGATGATCTCCGAGATCTTCGCCGTCAGCTCCGCCTGGTCCAGGGCCATGATCGAGCTCTCCACCGAGCTCGACCCCTGGGCGCAGAGCGCCGCGAAGGCGGGCACGGATCTGCTGCTCGTCATCTTCGCGGTCCTCTTCGTCGCCGCCTGGTGGCGGGCTCGCTCCCGAAGTTCACGGGCGGTCGGCCTCGCCCTGTTCGCGCCGGCGGCGACCGTCATCGCCTACCTGGCCAGTCGGACCGTCAAGTTGTTCTTCGAGCAACTGCGTCCGTGCCAGGCGATGACCGACCTGACCACCATCGCCACCTGTGACCCGATCGGTGACTGGTCCTTCCCGAGCAACCACGCCACCATCGCCGGCGCGGCCGCAGCGGCCATCGTCCTCACCTGGTACCGCATGGCGTTCCCGGCCGCACTCATCGCGGTCATGGAGGCCTTCTCACGGGTCTTCGTCGGTGCTCACTACCCTCATGACGTCACAGCGGGCCTGCTCCTGGGTGCCACCGTCGCAGTCCTGGTCTCGCTGGCCCTGTCCCGCCCGCTCACCGCGGTGGTCGACCGTCTCGCCGAGTTCGAGCGCCTGCGTCCCCTGCTACGAGCCGATCACCCTTCCGGGGAAGACGTCGGCGTCCCTCACGGGTCCCACCCGGGGAACTGATCCCCGACACGGTCCTTCCACGCGCCCTGTGCCGGTGACCGGCCCGGGGCGCGTGGTTTGTGTCAAGGTGGTGACGGTATGTTTCCCGTGTGGTTTTTCCGCGAAGAAAGCGGTGAAGCCTCCTGATTCCGAGGAAAGAGCACGCCGTGTTGCTGAGTTTTCGCGTGGAGAACCACAAGTCCATCCGTGACGAGCAGCAGGTCCTCCTCACACCCGTCTACGATGACGCGACCCCAGAAGAAGCGGACTGGGAGGCGCTGACGGTCACCGGGATCTTCGGTGCCAACGCCTCTGGAAAATCCAACGTGTTGGACGCACTCGGCCTCATGCAGGAAACCGTGCGCTGGTCCATGCGTGACAACGAACCGGGCGGAGGTGTTCGACGGGAGCCCTTTGCCCTGAGCAACGAGGCCGCTGAGGAACCGTCGGTCTTCGTGGTCGACCTGATGCTTTCCGGAGTGCGTCACACCTACGGTTTCGCTGTGGACGACGATCGTGTCGTGGAGGAGTGGCTCTACAGCTACCCGAGGCGACGCAAACGTGTCGTGTTCGAACGGGACGAGGAAAGTTTCACCTTCGGGGAATCGGTCTCGGTCAAGCTTCGACGGGCCGAGGACCTCACCGGACCGAACGTTCTGTTCCTCACCGTCGCAGCCCGTGCCTCCAACGAGGAGGTCGAGCAGGTCTATCAGTGGTTTTCGGAGAACTTGGTGTTCGCCGACGAACGGACGTCGGACCGGCCTCAATGGCTGCGGAAGAACTGGATCACCGAGGAGGATGTACGGCTTCTGAGTGACATGCTCGCCTCTGCCGATACCGGTATCCGAAGACTCGAGCTTCAGGAGGGCTACGGCGGGACAGAAGCGGATGTGTCCCGGTCCGGATCGATCGCGACGACCCGGAAACGGGAAGTACGTGGACGAGCGGCTGCCTTCAGAGAAGTTTCGGTTCAAAACGCGTTGTTTCCGACAGAATCGAATCTTCTCTTCCATCACCTGGAAGCCTCGGAAGGCGCAGGTTTCGACTGGAAACAGGAGTCCCTCGGCACGCGAGCATTCGTGATGATGGCCTATGAGGCCCAGCGAGTCCTGAAGACCGGGGGCGTATTGGTGGTCGATGAGATCGACACCAGTCTGCACCCCTACCTCTCCGCGCGGATCATATCGCTTTTCCGGGACGAGGAACAGAATCCCCACGGTGCTCAACTGCTGTTCACCAGTCACGATGCTGCCCTGCTGGGTCGTATTCGTGGTGAGGAGGCCCTCAAACGCGACCACATCTGGTTCGTGGACAAGGACAGGCAGGGAAGAAGCACGATCTACCCGCTCAGTGACTTCAAACCCAGGGGTGATGACAACCGCACCCGTCGTTACCTGACCGGACGTTACGGTGCCGTTCCCGACGTGGACGACGAACTCTTCCAAGAAGCTCTGCGTCGACGGGCGCTCCCTGAGCCCGAGGACACGATCGAATGAGCAAGCGTTCCAGGAGGAAACGGGAGAGCGACCTCAGACGTAGGCATCCTCACCGCGCAGAAAATCGCGTCTACTTGGTTGTTTGCGAAGGACAGACGGAGAAGTACTATTTCGATTCGATGCGCAAGCATCCGAGCGTCAGAGTGCACACCGTACGTGCCCGTATGGCCAAGCACCCTCAAAAAGAGACTGTGGTGAGTAGCGCTGCTCAAGCACAAGGAGATGATTACACGGAGGTCTGGGCAGTCTTCGACACCGATGGTGCGAACATCACCGACCTGCTTTCTCGGGCCCGGCGGGACGGTATCGAGGTAGCACCCTCTGTCCCCACCTTCGAGACGTGGCTCATCCTTCATCTTGTTGACCATCGCGCCGCTCTCATGTCCGGCAAACAGGCCGAGAAGACATTGAAGAGTCTCCTGCCCGAGTGGTCCAAGGGAAGGACATGCTTCGGCGATTTCGCTGATGGTCTGGGGGACGCCCTCAGCCGGGCCGCGTCTCTTCCAGAGGGTACCGACCCCAGTACTGGAATCCACCGGTTGGTCCAGACTCTTCTCCAGAAGTGAACCGGCACACGGCTCGGTGGTGTGTGCTCGTGAGGGCGGGTCCCGAACGCGCATACGGGCACAGCTGACACACTGGGAAGGTGGGTACTCAACAGACTTCCGCAGAGTTCTTCCGGCGGGCCACCGCCGTCGTTCCCGGGGGTGTGAACTCACCCGTTCGCGCCTTCGGTGCCGTCGGCGGCACCCCGCCCTTCTTCGTCGGGGGTGAGGGCCCCTACCTCACCGACTCCGAAGGCAAGCAGTACGTCGACCTCGTCTGCTCGTGGGGGCCGCTCATCCTCGGGCACGCGAACCCCGGGGTGGTGGAAGCCCTCCACCGAGCCGTCGCGGCGGGCACCTCCTACGGGGCACCGACCCCGGGCGAGGTCGAACTCGCCGAACTGATCGTCGAACGCACCGCCGTGGAAAAGATCCGCCTGGTCAACTCCGGTACCGAGGCGACCATGTCCGCGATCCGCCTGGCCCGGGGTTTCACCGGGCGCAGCAAGATCGTCAAATTCGCCGGTAACTACCACGGGCACGTCGACGCGCTCCTGGCCGCAGCGGGCTCCGGGGTGGCGACCTTCGCGCTGCCCGACTCCCCGGGGGTGACCGGCGCGAACGCGGCCGACACCCTCGTGCTGCCCTACAACGACATCGAGGCCGTGGAGCGAGCCTTCGCCGAACACGGTGAGGACATCGCCTGCGTCATCGCCGAGGCCTGCCCCGCCAACATGGGTGTCGTTCCGCCCAAGGCCGGGTTCAACTCGCGTCTCAAGGAAATCGCGCACGCTCACGGCGCACTGCTGATCCTCGACGAGGTCCTCACCGGCTTCCGTGTCAGTACTTCCGGCTGGCACGGGCTGGAACAGGTCACACCCGACCTGACGACCTTCGGCAAGGTCATGGGTGGTGGCCTGCCCGCCGCGGCCTTCGGCGGCCGGGCCGAAATCATGGATCGCCTCGCCCCGGAGGGGCCCATCTACCAGGCAGGCACACTCTCGGGCAACCCGCTCGCCACCGCGGCGGGGCTGGCGACACTGCATGGAGCGACCCCCGAGGTCTACGAGCACCTCGACCGGGTCTCCGCCCAGGTCGAGACCGAGATGTCCAAGGCACTCAGTGCCGAAGGGGTCACGCACCGGGTCCAGAGCGGCGGCAACCTGTTCACCGTGTTCTTCACCGATCAGGAGGTCGTCGACTTCGACACCGCACGCACCACCGACACCGAGGTCTTCGCGGCCTTCTTCCACTCCATGCTCGAACAGGGTGTCTACCTTCCCCCCGCGGCCTTCGAAGCGTGGTTCTTCTCCTCGGCGCACGACGAAGCGGCCATCGACCGGGTGCTCTCCGCCCTTCCCGGAGCGGCCCGTGCCGCGGCCCAGGCGCAGAACCGGTGACCCCGACACAAGAGAAAGATCATCACGATGACCACGACCACCGTCGTGCACCTGCTGCGGCACGGCGAGGTGTACAACCCCGAAAAGCTTCTCTACGGGCGTCTGCCCGACTTCCACCTGAGTGACCGGGGACGGCAGATGGCCGGCCTGGCCGCGGACTGGTTCGAGGGTCACGACATCGCCGCGCTGTTCTCGTCCCCGCTGGATCGGACCCAGGAGACGGCCGAGCCGCTCCAGAAGAAATTCGACCTTCCGGTGACTTTGGACGATCGGCTCATCGAGGCGACCAACCACTTCGAGGGCATGACGTTGACGCGCCGATCGGTACGCGACCCCTACGTGCTCTCCCGGCTCCGTAACCCGTTCCGGCCTTCCTGGGGAGAGGCCTACACAGAGGTCGTCGACCGGATGGTGGACGTCATCAAGGCCGTTCGGCGTGCTGCCTGGGGACGCGAGGCGGTGTGCGTCAGCCACCAGTTGCCCATCTGGATGGCCCGCCGCGCAGCCGAACGCAAACGTCTTTGGCACCGCCCGGATCGACGTGAGTGCAACCTGGCCAGCGTGACATCGTTGACCTTCGCCGACCAGCGGCTGGCCAGCGTCAGCTACGCGGAACCCGCTGCGGCGCTCTACGGTGAAGGGCCCACGGTCCCCGGGGCCTGATCCGTACTCACACGTCTACCGATAAGCTGAGGCCCCGGGAGTGGTGTACGCGCGGATGGACGCCACCGCCCCCGGGGTGTTGCGTCCCCCGGACCGTATCGGCCACCTCGCCCACGCGTGTGGAACGTCGCAACGACAAGAACGACAAGAAGCAGGACGCACCCGCACACACCGTCTTCCTCGATCCCCGGAGCGTCCCGTGCCGATACACCCCGGCAAGCGAAGGTATTGCTTTGTTCTTGACCTGATCTTCGATCTGGCATAGGAAATTTTTTGGACGAGACGTGGTTGTGCCTCACAGGCCGCGGCCGCCGGTTCGTCCACCGGGGCGGTCGGACCACGGTCCCCACCCGGGCCGCCCCGGCGGTGAAGTCCGGGATTGTTTTTGTCCCCTGGCAAGGAACGTGTCGCCATGGATCGTGTCGTACTCGTCACCGGGGTCTCCAGTCCCCTGGCCACCAGGGTCGCCGAGACCCTGAGTAAAGAGTCCGGTGTGGGCCGGGTCATCGGGGCGGACTCCTCACCACCGTCGGAGGCGACGGCGGGTTGGTACGAGTACGCACCAGGACGTCCCGCCGACGGGACCCTGAACTACGCCCACGTGGATCTGCACGACGGAAGTCTTGGCCGGATCGCCTCCGAGTCCGGGGCCGATCTTCTCCTGCACCTGGGACTGGACACAAAGCAAAGCCCCAACCGGGAGGACAACGTCCTCGGCACGATGCGGGTCCTGGCGGCGGCCCAACGCTCCTCCACGATCCGCCGACTGGTGGTGCGCTCCAACGCCACCCTGGACGCGGACGACGCGGCCCAGGTGGAGCAGCACACAAGTGTCCTGCAACGACGCCGCCCCGACATCTCGGTGGCCGTCCTGAGGTTTGCCAACCTCATCGGTCCCTCCGTGGAGTCCCCTCTGACCCGTTACCTCGACCTGCGCGTGGTGCCCACGGTGTTGGGCAGCGATCCGTGGGTGCGTTTCCTGCACGAGGACGACGGTGCCGAGGCATTGCTGCGCATGGCGTTCAGTGACGAATCGGGTCACTTCGACGTCGCGGGTCAGGACGCAGTGCCGTTGTCGCATTGCTTGCGCAGGGTCGGCGGGCAACGTCTGCCGGTGCCCGAACGAGGACTGAAGGTTTTGCGCAGGGCGGCCAAGCACGGGCGGATCGACTACGCCAGCACCAGCGCGGCGCGTGCGGGGATGAGCGCCGAGGGCTCCAAGATCGGTTCCCTGGAGCACGCCCTGGGGTGGAGTCCCGCCTACAGCTCCGCACAAGCCTTCGAGGACTTCGCCGACACCCGTGGCCGTGGTGCAAACCGCTCGGACGGTCCGTCGGCACGTGGTGGCCGTTTGAGCCCCGTTCACGTACTGGCTCTGGCTCGGGCGAGCCTCGGCCGCTGACCGGATCGAGTCACCCCCGAGTCTTGTTTTCCCGGCCGGTTCCGTTCATCGGCCGGCTCTGCGTCGCCTGGTTGCGCGTATCGTCGAGGCTCCCACGACGGCACCGGCCAGCGCGGCGGGCACGGCCACCTTCATCGCCGTGCGGTGTGTGCGGAAGTCGTGCACGGGCCACTGGCGGGTGCGTGCGTAGCGGCGCAGGTCCCCGTCCGGGTTGACCGCGTGCGGATCCCCCACCAGTGACAACAGCGGCAGGTCGTTGGAGGAGTCGCTGTAGGCCGAGCAGGCGGTCAGGTCCCAGCCCTTCTTGCGGGCGAGTGCGCGTACCGCCTCGGCCTTGGCCCGGCCGTGCAACAGGTCTCCGTTGAGTCGGCCCGTGTAGACCCCGTCGATGGTCTCGGCCTCGGTGCCCAGTGCCCCGGTCAGCCCCAGCCGACGTCGGATGATCTGTGCCAGCTCCACCGGGGTGGCGGTGACGAGCCAGATGGGTCGTCCCACGTCCAGGTGCCCCTGAATCAGTGAGCGGGCACCTTCCCAGACACGGTCGGCCATGCTCTCGTCGTAGATCTCCTCGCAGAGTTCGACGAGATCGTCGACGTCGTGCCCGGCCACGAAGGCCAGCGCGGCGTCGCGGGCGGCGTCGAGGTGATCGGGCCGTTCCATGCCGGTGATTCGGAAGACGGCCTGCCCCCACGCAAAACGCATCAGGTCTCGAGTGGTGAACAAGTCGCGTGCAGCCAACCCACGGGCGAAGTAGTAGATCGACGCACCCCGCATGAGGGTGTTGTCCACGTCGAAGAAGGCTGCTCCCGGCCCGGCGGACTGTGACACGATTCTCTCCTGGCTCGGTTGGGGGGTCGACGCTCCGGAGACCGGGGGCGCCCCCGCGTACATGCGAGCCTATGACCACCGAAGAACACTGCGGGACTACGCAGAGAAGCCAAGAAATATGGTGACTAAAGTCACACTATTGGGTGTGTAAGTGCCCTTCGTTCTGCGGATCGTCCCCGGCTCAGGTGTCGAATCGGCGTACTCCGTGCACATCCACCCATCAACGTGGAGCATCATTGTCGTGATGGTGACGGTAGGACTGGCATTCATAAGTGCGTTGGTGGCCTGGAGCGGCACTGCCGCGCTCGCCGCTTATGCCCAACGTCGCCCCAGTGTGGCAGCGATCGCCTGGCTCATCGCCGCACTGGGTCTGACGGTGGGCCTGAGTGCGGCTGTGATCGGGGCGTTGTTCGACTTCGGTGGTCTCACCTTCCGACTACTGCAGATCGGCGCAAGTCTGATCGGCCCCCTGTACATGGCGTGGGGCGCTTTGGAGTACGGGATACGCGCGCCGGGCGTCCGTTTCTCCGCACGCCTGGCTCTCAGCGCGTTCACCATCGTGCCCCTGGTCGTGTTCAGCATGGACCGGGTGAGCGCCCAGTTCGGTTCCTCCTTCCCGGCCTTTGCCGACCACTACGACCTCATCCCCCGAGTACTCGCCAACGCCGTACTGCTCGTGGTCCTGCTCTTCCTCGTCCCGGCGTTGGTCATGGTGGCCCGGCGCGACTCCGACGACCGCGGAACCGACCTGTCGGTCCTGGGACTGATCGCCGTGGCCACGCTGCTCTCCGTGGCCGTCGGCCGTTTCGGACTCGGGGTCATGGGGCCCCTGCTCATGCTCGGCGCGGTCTCGGCCCTGTGGGGGGCGGGTGCACTCGCAGAACGTTCCCGCCATGACGAGTTCGACGACGGCTACGAGGACGACGAGCCGTACGACGATTACGACGACTACGGCGACCACGACGGTTACGACGACTACGGTGACCACGGCGACGACCCGCGAGAAGAGAACGAGGACCACTTGCAGGAACCTGAGCGACGTGGGCCGCGCAACACCGACCCGTACGACGCCCTCTACGGTGGTCCGTCTCCCGGTTCGCAGAGCGAGAAGATGTGCGGAGTCATCACGATCTACACCCTGGTCGACAACCACGAAACGGCTTTCGACCAGATCTCCGACGCCGTCGCGGCCGCGGTCGCCGAACACGAACCGGACACCTTGCTGTACGCCTGCCACACCGTGCCGAGCGCACCCCAACAGCGCATCATCTACGCGATCTACCGGAACGGGCAGGCCAAGGAGAGGCACGAGCATCAGCCGCACATCCTCGAGTTCGCAAGGCGTACGGCAGGGTTCGTCGCGGCCACCAACGTGATCGAACTCTCCCTTTCCGGTGTGACGGCCAAGGAGGAGCTCACCCGGATACTGCTTCCACGCTGAACCAGGCCGCCGAACGGTGGAACCGTCCGGTTCAGGCGAAGAATCTCGAACTGATGAATTTGTGCCGATACGCACAACAAGTACGTGTCGAGCAGCGTCGTACCCTGGGTGAAGTACCCTTCCCCACGGGTTTTTCATGACCGCCACCCGCTGGGGTTTCGAAGGCGTGTGACCGAGGCCGGCCGGATGACCCAGCCGAGAGGCGCGCCGGCGCGAGAGAAAGTGTGCTGGGATTTCCGATGCGTAAGTTCCTTGTCGTTCTCCTGTTCTTCTTGGCCGTGGTGGTGGTGGCCGACATCGCCGCGCGAAGTTTCGCCCAGAACACCATCGCCGAACAGTCGGCGCAGCACCTGGGCATGTCCGAGGACCCGGAGGTGTCCATCGAGGGTTGGGCCTTCCTGCCCCAGGCACTCGGCGGCACCTACTCCGAGATCAACATCGACTCCGACAGCGCGACCGTGGACGGCCACACCTTCGAGCAGATCGATGCCTCCGCCCGTGACGTGGAAGCACCCCTGGCCGAACTGCTCTCCCAGCCCGAGGTGACCGCCGGCCAACTCGACGGCTCGGCCGTGGTGCCCTACACCTTCCTCAACTCCCAGCTCCCCGAGGGCATCACCATCACCACGGATGATGACGGTGAGCCCCGGATCAACGGCGAACTGGCCATCCCCGAGATGAACATCAGCACCACGGTGTCCTCGGGCGCCGAGTTCTCCGTCGACGGCGACACCCTGCACGTCACACCCGTGGACGTCGAGATCGGTGACGCACCCTCCGCCATGAGCGAGACCGTCACCCAGATGCTCGCCTTCAGCGTCCAGGTCCCCGAACTTCCCTTCGGGCTGCAGATCACCGACCTGGAAGCCGTGTCCGGCGGGATGCGGATCTCGGGCACCGGAGAGGACGTGCCGCTCATGGGCTCCGAGGCGGTCTGATTCGGATGACCGAGGAAGGAGGAACCGTGGGTGATGCCCTCACGATCGAGGAGATCGGGGGCGAGTTGGGCCACCGGGCCACGCTCGTACAGTTCTCCTCTGCCTTTTGCCAACCTTGCCGGGCCACGCGCCGCATCCTGACCGATGTGGCGGAGATGGTCGACGGGGTCGCCTCCGTGGAGGTGGACGCCGAGTCCCGTCTCGACCTGGTGCGTCGCCTTGCCATCACCCAAACCCCCACCGTCTTCGTCCTCGACGCGGAAGGCCGTGTGGTGCGCAGAGCGAGCGGACAACCCCGGAAGGTCGACGTGATCGCGGCCCTGGGCGAAGCGATCCGCTGAAACGGGATCTTGTCCGGTGGCCCTGTGTCTGCTGCTCCTCGGTGTGTGATCAAACACACCAGTGACAGCGCACTGCTGCGGCGGGTACCGTCGAAGGCGTGACTTCCTTGATGCGCGCATATCTGACGAAGCGACGGGCAGTGGACTTCTGCCGCGTCGCCGGCGCGCTCTGTCTGTGTCCATAGGGCGGACGGGCGCCTGAACGTCTGCGCCTCCGCCGTGCCAGCAAGCCCTCGACAACCGTGCACGCAGCTGGGGACACAACGCCATGCAGGTCACCGAATCCGGGGGGTGCCGACGCGCCTCCGACTTTTCCGAATCACACCGACGGACCCGTACGGGGACCGTTTCGTTCGTGTGCGTGGTGACCTCGGCCCTTCCCTCGACGATCGCGAGCACGGTGGGTCGGCGCGGTGACCGCCCCGACATCCCAGTTCTGTCCCTCGCCTCCCGGGCAGCCGTGTGCCCGGCGGGCTCGATCAAGTACACGCGGCACCACACCACGAACACAGGAGGTTCCCCATGAGCCGCTCCGACGTCCTAGTGGACGCCGACTGGGTGGAGGCTCACCTGGACGACGACAAGGTGGTCCTTGTCGAGGTCGACGAAGACACGTCCGCCTACGACAAGGGCCACATCCGCGGTGCCGTCAAGATCGACTGGAAACAGGACCTCCAGGATCCGGTCCGTTTCGACTTCGTGGACAAGGCCGGCTTCGAGAAGCTGCTGTCCACCAAGGGCATCGCCAACGACGATCTGGTGATCCTCTACGGAGGCAACAACAACTGGTTCGCGGCCTACGCCTACTGGTACTTCAAGCTCTACGGTCACGAGAACCTTCGCCTGTTGGACGGTGGACGCAAGAAGTGGGAGCTGGACTCCCGCGAGCTCGTCACCGAGGTTCCGGAGCGGGCCGCCACCGACTACAAGGCCAAGGAGCAGGACACCTCGATCCGAGCCTTCCGCGACGAGGTCGTCGAAGCGATCGGCGAAAAGGCCCTGGTCGACGTCCGCTCCCCCGACGAGTTCACCGGCAAGTTGCTGGCCCCGGCACACCTGCCCCAGGAGGCGGCGCAGATCGGCGGGCACATTCCGACCGCGCGCAACATCCCGTGGGCCAAGACCGCCAATGAGGACGGCACCTTCAAGAGCCCCGAAAAACTGCGCGAGCTGTACACCGAGGCCGGGGTGGACCTGGACAAGGACATCATCGCCTACTGCCGTATCGGTGAGCGTTCCTCGCACAGCTGGTTCGCTCTGCGTGAGCTCCTGGGCCTGGAGAACGTCAAGAACTACGACGGTTCCTGGTCCGAGTACGGTTCTCTTCGAGGTGTCCCGGTCGAGGTGGGGGAGGCTGAAGCCAAGTGAGTGACAGTTGTGGAGCACCCGAGGGCGGCGTCGCACTGGCCGATGTCAACGCGGGCAACCAGGCCGTCATCCAGGGCACGGTGACACGTGACGGACAACCGCTGCGCGGAGCCTACGCTCGCCTGTTGAGCGACTCCGACGACTTCGTCGGTGAGGTCGCCACAGGTGATGAAGGAACCTTCCGCTTCTTCGCCACCGATGGCGCGTGGAAGGTACGGGTTCTTGCCTCGAAGGGCTACACCGGCGAGTTCCCGGTGACCGCCGAGGTCGGCAAGGTCGTGGACATCCAGGTCAACGCCTGAGACAACCCCGAGTTCAACGTGTGCGGCGCCGGTGTGGACAATCGATTCGTCCACACCGGCGCCGCACTGTTTTACGTGGGACTGGCAGCCGGTGGCGGGGCCTGCTTCACTTGTGACGACCATGAGGTGACGGACGGTCCTTCTTCCCGCACTTCACGACGGTCGATCAGGAGGTGTTCGAACGATGCCCGCCCCACGCTCCGGTGGCACGTCGTCCCGAGGCGAGGTCTCACGCACCTACATCGGCTGGCGGTACGAGGTGCTCCTGTCCCACCCCGGCTCCGCACCTCGCCGCCCAGCCCCGGAAGATGTCGACAACACCGGTACGGAGTGGGCGGCCGCCGAACGTGACAGCGAGGCGCAGACCAACAGGCCGCTCCACATCGCCCTGTGCGGGCTCGCCCTGCTCGCCCTGATGTTTCCCCTGTCGTGGACGTTGCGCATCCTTCCGGGCAACCTCGCCCTGGGCGGGGTGTTCGCCTGTGTGGCCATCGCCGCCCCCGTGGTCGTCGCCCTCCTTCAGAGCCGTCAGGTCGTGGCAGAACGCTTGGCGCGGGCACAGGAACGGCTGGTCGCCGAGCGGGAGGAACGCGACCGCGTCCTGCACGAACGTCAACGAGAACATGCTCGTAGGTACACCGAGTGGCGGGCGGCCGTACGCGCCTACGAGGCCCAACCCTGCTGGTACGGGGTGACCGTACCGGAACAGGCGGAGGCCGCCCTGGTGATCGGTGGTACCGACATGGGGTGGTCGGCGTTGTTGAACACGATCGGCATGTCACGGTTACGCGAGGGCGGTGACCTGACCGTTGTGGACCTGACCGGGCGAGCGGTCTGCGGTGAATTGGCCCGACTGGCCAGACGGTGCACGGTGGCACCACGCCACTGGGTGTTGCCGGCCGATCTGCCCCGGTTGACGCTGGGCACCAACCTGGACGCCGGGCAACGCGCCCGGATCCTGTCCGCAGTGGCCGCGGCGGCCGGCGGGGAGGACGTGGACGCCGACGAGACACTCCTGTTGCGCCTGCTGGAGGTCTTGGGACCACACGCCGGGATCAACGAAATCATCGGGGGGTTGCGCACCCTGCTGACCAGCAAGGACGACTCCGCAGAGGACGACCCCGCACTCTTTCTGCTCACCGACGAGCAACGGACGCGAGTGCGTGAACGCTGTGGACAGACCCCCGAGGTACGAGGCCGTGCATGGGAACTCGAACGCCTCCTGGCACCCTTCGAAGCGGTCGGCACCCGCGGCGGGGAGGACGGCTACGCCCAGATCAAGATCATCTCCACCGACCGGGCCTCGGGCGAGGACGCCGCCCGCGTGTACGGCACCTACGCCGTCGCGGCGCTCAGTGAACTCCTGGAGGCGCGCGTGCCCGATGGCCCGACGGGTGGCCGAGCACCCCGTGTACGCCCCGACCGCACCCGCACGGTGGTGGTGTCGGGCGCCGAGGTGTTGCCGGAGGAGGAGATCGCCCAGGTACTCACGGCAGCGAAGGAGAGCGGTGTCGAGGTCGTGCTGATGTTTCGCACCGGTGTGCCCGCAGCGCTGTCCCGCTTCACCGACCCGGCCTTCCTGCCCGTGGTGATGCGCCAGTCCGGGACCGAGGCCGAAGACATCGCACAGGCCATCGCCGACCATCCCGGAACGGCCAAGGACACGCAGTTGCGGGTACACCGACTCAGCGATGCCGTCGAGGACATGGTCCAAGCGGCCGCGACCGAGCAGAAGGAAGACCCCGACTCCGAGATCGTCGACGAAAGCCGTTTCTTCCCCTCCCCACACACAGAGTCCGGGGCGGTGATCCGTGACGCGGCCGCGGCGGTGCCCCCGCTGGACCTGGTACGGCATGTGAAGTCCACCACGACCTGGGGGCGGACAACCGCGCAAGTGGAGGAAGACGGTCCTGTCTCCACAACCGAAAACCACTTCGGCGCACCCCTGCGCAACATTGACCTGGGAAGCGAGTCGCTCCGTGAACTACCGATCACCGCAGCGCTCGTCCTGGGCCCCGACGGTCCCGTTCTCATCGACACCAATCCGGGTATTCTCACCCTGCCCACCGCCACCTTGGCAACGGTGGACGATTCTCGCCACACCGGCCACCACACAGACGTCAAACACCGTGAGTCCGGCAAAGTTCCCGGGCACGGAGGAACCACCGAAGAACGCCGGCACCGGGTCGTCCCCGTGAACCCCCCGGGTACTGCCTCCGGCGTGGCCACGAAGGCAACGGGAAGCGCTGAACCCCCGGCTCGTGTGGGGGCCGACACCGGGCGCTTCTTGGACGAGGTCCCGCCCAATCTCGGGCCACCGCCCGAACGGCTGGACTGGAGATCCTGACCACCGGTGGGCACTAAACTTGATCCGAACCATCACTCGTCATCGCCCACACCGGGTGCTCACGGGTGATCGACCGATCGTGGAGAGTAGATGAGCGAGCTTCCCTTGCGCGCCCAACTGGCGTCGGTACTGGGTAGGGGCGCAGCCGGCCTGTCCCGGGCCACTCGGCGGGGAGACGGTTCCGTCATCGGTGGACGGGTCGCACTCAAGGTGGAACCGGAACTGCTCACCAAGCTCTCCCGGGGACGGCGCCTGGCACTGGTCAGCGCCACCAACGGCAAGACCACCACGACCCGGCTCATCGCGCAGTCACTGCGCGAGTTCGGCAACGTGGCCACCAACGAGCACGGTGCGAACATGCCCACCGGGCACATCACCGCGCTGGCCAACGCCAAGGGTGCGGTCAACGGAGTGCTCGAGGTGGACGAGAAGTACCTGCCTCAGGTGATCGAGGCCACACAACCCTCGTTCGTGGTCCTGATGAATCTGAGCCGCGACCAGATGGACCGCGCCTCGGAGATCAACCTCCTCGCCAAGAAGTGGCGCACCGCCCTGGGCAAGACCGACACCCACGTGATCGCCAACGCCGACGACCCGCTCGTGGCCTGGGCCGGCCTTGGCGCACCCAATGCCACCTGGGTGTCGGCCGGACAGCGTTGGCAAGAGGACTCCTTGTGCTGCCCCGAGTGCGGCGGCCATCTCGAACGTGACCAGGACCCGTACTGGAAGTGTCCCGAGTGCGGTCTGGCCCGCCCGGAAACCAGTTGGTCGGTGGAGAACGACAGCGACACCCTCACCACACCGGAAGGCCGAAACATCAAGCTGCGGCTGAACCTTCCCGGAGACGCCAACCGGTCCAATGCGGTGATCGCAGCGGCCACCGCCGCCGGGTACGGGCTCCACCCGGAGCGGGCCGTGGAACGTCTTCGGGAGATCACTTCGGTGGCCGGTCGGTACACCTCCGTGGTCACCATGGGGGTCGAAGTACGACTGCTCCTGGCCAAGAACCCGGCGGGGTGGCTGGAGTCCTTCGCCGTCCTCGATCCACCTCGTGTCCCCGTGATCCTTGCGGTCAACGCCCAGATCCCCGACGGCAAGGACACCTCCTGGTTGTGGGACATCGATTATCGAGTACTGCGTGACCGCAGTGTGTTCGTCACGGGTGAGCGCCGTACCGACCTGGCACTACGCCTGGAGGTCGACGAGGTGCCCTTCCAGGTCGCCGACCGGATCGACGAGATCCTCGGACGACTCAAGGCCGAGAGCCCCGACATCACCAAGGTCGACGTCATCGCCAACTACACGGCCTTCCAACAGATCCGCACGGCGTACGGCCGAGTCCAGTAGGGGAGTATTCGAAGTGACCGACACCAGCAGCGCCCTACGGATCGTGTGGATCTACCCCGACCTGCTGAGTACCTACGGTGACCGGGGCAACGTCCTGGTCCTCCGACGGCGTGCCGCACTGCGCGGGATCCCCACCGAGATCGTGCACGTCAACTCCGGTGACCCGGTACCCGAGCACGGTGACATCTACCTGTTGGGCGGGGGCGAGGACCGACCACAGATCTTGGCGGCCGAGCGTCTGCGTGCCCAGGGTGGGCTGGCCCGTGCCGTCCGTAACGGCGCATGCGTGTTCGCGGTTTGTGCCGGTTACCAGATCATCGGTGAAACATACGCCGACAACGAGTCCAACCCCCTCCCGGGGGTGGGGATCCTCGACGTCCGTAGTGACCGTGGCCGGACCCGGGCGGTCGGTGAACTCGTCGCGGACGTCGCCCCCGAGCTCGGGGGCGGCCGGATCACCGGCTTCGAGAACCATCAGGGCCGCACCACCATCGGCCCCTCGGCCCGTCCTCTGTCGACCCTTGTGCGAGGCATCGGCAATGACGAACGGACGGAAGGTGCTTACCAGGGGCAGGTCCTGGGTACCTACCTGCACGGGCCCGCACTGCCGCGTAATCCGCAGCTCGCCGACCAGCTGCTCGGCCGGCGTGTGGGCCAGCTCGCCCCACTGCCCCCGTCCTGGGGCGAACGGCTGCACGACGAGCGTCTGACAGCTGCACTGCGCCAGTAGTACTTTTCCGTCGATTCGTGTGCTGAGTGGGTGCTGCTGCGGCAACAGGGCGCAAGGAACCCACCCACTGCCTCGACCGCGCCCCCGACTCCCTCGTGGACACGCACCCACTGTGCCACGGGGTGATCACGGCGGCGCCGTGCCGCTCGGCCGCAACGACCGGGCGGCACGGCACAAAGGAGGCAGTCGTCACCCGGTGCGGCACTATCGAGGACGGCGGCGCAGGTCGATCTGCGCGTTGGCCCCCGTGTCGGGATCCACCACAACCTCTTGACCGGCGGCGATACCGTCGACGACCAGGTCGGTGTCGGTGGGAGAGTTACGCCTGACCACGCCCAGGGCGATCGGGCCGAGCTCGTGGTGCCGGGCCGAGCTGCCGACACGGCCGATCCTGCGTTCACCCAGCTCGATGTCGGCACCGATCTCGGGAAGACGCTCGGCGGTACCGTCCAGGTGCAGCATGACCAGACGACGCGGTGGGCGTCCCAGGTTGTGCACACGTGCGACCGTCTCCTGCCCCGGGTAGCACCCCTTGTCCAGGTAGACGGCGCGGCCGACCCAGTCGACCTCGTGCGGAATCGTACGTTCATCGGTGTCCAGCCCCGGACGCACTCGGTGCTCGGAGATCCGGTGTGCCTCGTATGCCCACATTCCGGCGGGACGAGTACCGGCCTCGGTCAGCGCCTCCGCGGTCGACACCAGACGGTCCACGGGCAGGAACAGGTCGGTCTCGCTCTCTGCTGCCCGTACGGGCACGTCGTCGAGGTCCAGGGCGGCCACGACCTTGTCCCGGTCCGGGCCGAGCACGGTCAGGATCGCGCGTTCCTCGCTGAGGTCGGTGACTTCCACCCGCAGCATGAAACGCATCGAGTCCAAGAACGCGGCCAGCGCGGGGCCGTCGCCGGGCTCGGTGTGGATCCACACGGCCTCACCGTCGTCGACCAAGGACAGGTGATGTCGGAGATGCCCCCTGGTGTCCAAAATGAGTGATTCGGTGGCGGTGCCGGGGGCCAGATCCTTGGTGAGTTGGCTGGTCAGGTCGTCCAACCAACCAAGACGATCAGGGCCGCTCACCCGCACAACCCCTCGGTTGCTCCGGTCCACCCACGCACTGGAACGGTCGATGGCTCGACCTTCGTGAGCAGGGTTCCCGTAGTGGGCGGCCACTCCATTGTCGGTCGACTCGGCGGTCACGGCACCCGGTGTGATCAACAGCGGCGAAGTCATACTCCCGAGACTAGCCGCCCCGGAAACCGGTCGAGAGTACGGTGCTGAACTGCCATTTCGTCGAGAGAAAAACATTTGCCCCACGTGTTCCCCGGGGCGTACTGTCAGGGGCACGCAGGAAAGGAGGTGGTCCAGAAGATGAGTGATCTCAGGACTTGCGAGGTGGCCGTCCGCTAGGGCGACGCCATGCGTTCGCGCGGCTGAGCCCGACGCGAATACCAGACGGACACCCGGACCCCGGGCTGCCGGAACTCGTCCGACCGGCCCCTCCGCGGAGGGAGAGAGCCTGGGGTCTGCCCCTTTTCCGGGGGAGGACTCGAGCCCCACACGGAGCCCGAGACCCCCTGATGGATCGGATCACCGACCTCACCGAACTGCGAACTAGGTGCCGCTCTTGGCATTTCCCCCGCCGACCTGCTTGAGCTGGGCGGACATGTAGGAACGCAGATCGTGGCCGCGGGCAGCCAGATCCCAGGCATAACCCAAAGTCTCCCGATCATCACCGAACAGGCCGTACAGGCGGTGCGAAGCGGTCACCTCCAGGCCCGTGATGGTGTGCATGACCGCATTGGTGGCCATCTCCACACGGTTGGCGAAAACGTTGCCCAGATACGACTCGATGAAGCCCTCGTTGTGGGAAATGAGGACCTCGACGTGGACGATGTTCTTCTCGTCGTCCTTGGCGTACTGGGCGGTGTCCTCCTTCGAAAGGGCACGCCAGTAACCAGATTCCTCGGTGATGAGTTCGCCGAGCGTGCCATCGGGGTTCAACCGCCAGGCCTTACTGCTGTAATCCAGGTAGGGCAGCCCCTCCCGGGTGGAGAACACGACCTTCTGCCCGAACTGGAACTCTTCTTCTTCGGCGTAGCCGGCAACACCGACGCCCTCCCATCGGCCGATCAGGAAGGACAGTTTCGCCAGATCGGGGTGTACCTCAGCGTCCATGACCCACGAGCCTAGTGGCGCTCGGACGATGCCGGTGACCGTGCGGGCACGGTTGCGACGAGAACCACCGTCCGAGCATGCCCGACCGGCTTCGCATTTCCGAAGAACTGGTAAAGATTGTCAACGGAAGCGGTGTGGCCAAGGGGTGAAAAGCTCATCGCCGCCGTACGACCTCCGACGCATCCGAAGGGGCGACCTGTGTTACTGGTGATCGGTTCGGTGCTGCTCGTCGTGGCGATGGTACTTCTGCCACTGACTGTCATCACCCTGCGTCGCCGGCTGTATCAGCGAAGTCCTACCCTCCTGGGTCCATCGACACTGCGTGCAGGAGAAGGCAGGCCGGTGACCCTGGTCGGCACAGCCGTACCGGGGCCGGAAGGGCCCCTCAGGTCCGGGCTGGCCGAGGTCGAATGTGTCTGGCACGGACACGAAGTGCTGCGCCACTACCGGCCGCTGAACCGAGGCGATGGTGACACCGAGGTGCGTGAGCGAGCCTGCGACACCATCGCCGACCACAGGGCGGAGGAACTGTTCGGCCTGACCACCGAAGGGCGCACCGACGACGGGGGCCAGATCCACGTGGACCCCGCCGGTACCGAACCCGTCGACGCCGAGCTGTGCCTCAAACGCCTGGTGGGTCCTCCCCAACCTGGTTCTGCGCAGGTGGTGGACGACCTGCTCCCACGAGTGCGAGGGCGTATATCCGGGGTCTTCCGAGGGGAGACCATCGAATTCGAGTACCGAGAGTGGGTCATCCGTCCGGGAAGCCGCCTCCGGGTGAGCGGGGTCCTGCGGAAACGGAACGGGCGAATGGTCGTGGCCGCTCCCGAGGACGGTCCTCTCACCATCGAACACGGTGTGGACGCCCAACCGGTGTACCCCCCGGCCCGACGTACGAAGATGCTGGTGCCCACGGTTTTCGTCGTCTGCGCGACAGCAGGGACGGTGCTGCTCCTCGTGGGGCTTTCGACGGGTTGATCACCAGGGCCGGTTCTTCGATGGACAACGGTGATCAACAGGATGCTGTGGGGACTTCGAGCCCGACATCCACCCCCGACCTGGACCAAGGGCCCGCCGACATGCGACGGGCCCGGTGAGGGAAGCCTTTTTCCGCTTACTTCTTGCCCTGGGCCGCGACGGCCTGGATGGCGGCCTCGGCGGCCTTCGGGTCGAGATATTTCCCACCCGGGGTGGTCGGCCGAAGGTTGTCGTCGAATTCGTACACCAGGGGGATACCGGTGGGGATGTTCAGCCCGGCGATGTCCTCGTCGCCGACACCGTCCAGGTGCTTGACCAGGGCACGCAACGAGTTGCCGTGCGCGGTGACAAGCACCGTCTTTCCGTCGGCGAGCTCCGGGACGATGTGGTCGTACCAGTACGGCAGGGCACGATCGAGCACGTCCTTGAGGCATTCGGTGCGCGGCAACAGCTCTGGTGGCAGCTGCGTGTAACGGGGATCATCGGCCTGGGAGTACGGGGCGTCGTCGGCCAGGGGCGGCGGTGGGGTGTCGTAGGAGCGGCGCCAGATCATGAACTGCTCTTCGCCGTATTCCTCGCGGGTTTGTGCCTTGTCCTTGCCTTGCAGAGCACCGTAGTGGCGCTCGTTCAGCCGCCAGGAGCGCTCGACCGGAAGCCAGAGCAGGTCGGCGGCCTCCAGCGCGAGATTTGCGGTGCGGATGGCGCGCTTGAGCAGGGAGGTGTGCAAGACGTCCGGGGTCAGGCCCTCCTCTTTCAGCAGTTCACCGCCTCTTCGGGCTTCCTCCTCACCGGCCGCGGAGAGGTCGACGTCCACCCAGCCGGTGAACAGTCCCTTCGAGTTCCAGACACTCTCGCCGTGTCGCAGTAGTACCAGAGTTCCCATACGCACAAGCCTAGCCATCCGACTGTGCCCGTTCGGTCTCGGGCGTCATGAGGTGGGTGAACGCACGCAGGTTCCTGGTGTCGTGTCCACGCGAGGTGCGCCACTGCCATTCCTTGCGGATCGCCGAGGCGAAACCGCGCTCCAGGGCGGCGTTGAAGTTCTCGTCGGAGTAGGTGAGCACGCAGCCGAGAAGCCGGTCGATCTCCTCCGGGGTGACCCCCGACAGGGGAAGCCGACCGCGTAGGTACACATCACCGACCTCGTCCGAGCTGAAAGCCATACCGAACATGTCGCTGTTGAGTTGCGTGAGCCGGCGGTAGAACTCGGCGTGGTTCTCGTCGGGTCGGCGGCAGAAGAACGAGGTCAGGGTGAGACTGTGCGGCCCTGCCTCCAACCACACAAGAGTCCTGAGTTTGGCTCTGCCCGGAAGAGTGATCAGGAAGGACCCTTCCCTCGGACACTCGTACTCCAGTTCGGCCTGGGTCAAAGCCGTGATGATCGCCTCGGTCGCGCTCTCACGGGCCGTGTTCGCGGTCACCTCGTTTCTCCTTTCTCCTTCCTCAACGACATGCCGCCAACGCCAAGGACCGGGGGGTGATGCTCTCGCTGTACACGGCCAACAATTCGTCGACGGTGCGTGACCAGTTCAGTGTCGAGGCGTGACGGGGTGCTTCCCGCGCCAACTTCGCGCGCCAGGAGGGTTCGGTGATCAGTCGGTGCAGTTCTGCGGCGTAGTCCACCGGGTTGTGACCTTCCACCAGGATGCCGGACACACCGTTGTTCACCGCGGTGCTCAGCCCACCCACGTGGGCGGCCACCACGGGTGTTCCACAGGCCTGTGACTCCACAGCCACCAGGCCGAAGGATTCCGAGTACGAGGGGACCACCGTCGCCGTTGCAGCCCGGTAGTGGTCGGCGAGCCGTTCGCGGGACTGCGGCGGCTCGAGGCGTACGATGTCGGCCACCCCCAGAGAGCGGGCGAGATCTGTGAGCATGCCGGGTTCGTGCATCCCACCCCCGGACAAGCCGCCGACCACGCCCACGACGAGCCGTGAACGTAGCGAGGGGTCGCGTTCGAGCAACTCGGCGGTGGCACGAATGAGTACGTCGGGAGCTTTGAGTCGTTGCACGCGACCGACGAACAGGAGGAGTTCGGTGTCCTCCCGCAGGCCGATACGTTTCAGCGCGGCCCGTCGATCACCGGGTGTGAAGTTCTCCAGGTCGACACCGGGCGGGATGGTGCTGATCCGGTTCTCACAGGCCCCGTAGTGCTTTCTGAGCTGGTGTGCCTCGTGGTCGGTGTTGGCGATGAGTCGGTCGGCCTGGCGGACCAGTTGATCCTCGCCCCGTACGCGGAGTTCGGGTTCGGGAGAGTCACCCTCGGCCAGCGCGGCGTTCTTGACGCGGGCCATGGTGTGCATGCTCTGGACGAAGGGCACGCCCCACCGGCGGGCAGCGACCACACCCGCACTTCCGGACAACCAGTAATGGCCGTGGACGAGGTCGTAGTGGTTCGGTCGGCCCTGTGCTTCGGTACGCAACATTCCGAAGAGGAACGGACACAGGTACTCGGGGAGGATGTCCTTGTCCAAGAGGCCGTAGGGGCCCGCCGGAACGTGATGGACGTTCACGCCGGGGACGAGTTCGACGACCGGGGGCAGGTCCGGGCTGGTGGCCCGGGTGAACACGTCCACGGCCACGTTCCGCTCGGCCATGCGCCGGGCGACCTCCACCACGTAGACATTGAGCCCACCGGCGTCACCGGTACCGGGCTGGTCGAGTGGAGAGGTGTGCAGACTGACGGTCGCAACACGAGAAGGGGGCGTCGCCAGTTCTTCGCAGGGAACGATTCCATCCACCGGGGGCCCCTTCCGATCGTGTGTGTCACCGCTGTTGCCAACAGCGACGAAGGTACACACTGTTCCCGGTCGGGCCGCTCGAGGGGCCCGACCTCGATATCGGAGTGATCACGACGGGGGTTCCTCCCGCAGACCAGAAAGTCTGTGACGTCGGAAAAAGCGTGTTTCCAGGGGTGTGGGGTCGTGCCCGCCACGAGAGCCGAGGGTGACGACCGTCATACCCCACCGATGGCCCGCAGTGGGGCCGATCGGAAGGGTTCACCCTTGACCGTGGTTACTGATCAAGCGGTGTCGAAGGCCTTCTGGAAGGCCGACAGAGCACGCTCGTCGAAAAGTACGAAACGGATGTCCGGCACTTGTGCGGACGAGTTCATGACCGCTTGGGCGGCGATGCGTGCGGCATCGTCCAGAGGCCACCGATACACACCAGTGGAGATCGCGGGGAAGGCCACGGACCCGGCCCCCAGTTCCCCGGCCACACGCAACGACTCGGTGAAACACGACGACAGGATGCCGCTGCGGTCCTCGGAGGTGCTGTACACCGGTCCGACGGTGTGAATCACCCAACGCGCGGGAAGGTCACCCGCGGTGGTGGCCACCGCCTGCCCGGCCGGAAGTCCCTCTTCGTACCGAGAGGCGCGCAACTCCCGACATTCCTCGAGAATCTTCGGGCCGCCCTTCCGATGGATCGCCCCGTCCACACCTCCGCCGCCCAGGAGAGAACTGTTGGCCGCGTTGACGACCGCGTCCACGGACTGCCCGGTGATGTCGCCCTGAATCAAGGTGATGCCTGTGTGGTCTTCGTTGCCCATGCCCTCTCTGTACCCGAGGGGACGGGGCAAGACGCCTGCGGCAAAACCCGTCCGTACGCACAGAACCTCGGGCCCCGTCCGGGCATGTGAACACCCTTGCCCAAAGGTGAAGCAGCTCTAACACAGGGGGTACTACGCCGGGTCGTACGACACCCGGTAAACTTGGACGCATGAATCGGCTCGGCGAACTCGAACGCGCGGTGATGGATGTACTGTGGGCACGGAAAGAACCGATGACGGTTCGCGAGGTGGGCAAGGCACTTGCCGAGCGTGACCTGGCGCATACAACCGTCATGACCGTGCTCGACCGTCTCGCCAAGAAAAAGGTTGTCGCTCGAGCACGTGACGGGCGTGCGTGGCGGTACCGTCCGGCAGCCAGCCGCGAGGCGTATGTGTCCGAGTTGATGTTCGACGCGCTGGGGCAGACGGGAGACCGTGACGCAGCCCTGGCCGCCTTCGTCCAATCCATGGACGGCCAGGAGGCTGAAGCGCTTCGGCGCGCACTCGCGGAAATCGAGCAGCCAAAGGACTAGTCCGAATGGTCAGTGCAGCCCTCCTCTCCCTCGTATCGGTTGGCTGTCTGGTGGCCATGCAGCTTCTGCACAAGGCTTCGTGGCCGTTCCGGGGGCCCTACACTGCCGTCATCGCATGGCAGGCGCTGGGATTGGCCTGGGGCGTGTCCACCATCGGAACCCTGTTGTCCTTCGGACTGTCCTCCTACCAGCTGGGTGCCGCGAGCGGCTCGTTGGCGTTGGCCGCCGACCTTTTCTCCGGTCGGCTGTTCCTGGCCGAGTTGTCCCAAGGGCCCGAGGGGATCAGCCACATCGTGGCGGTGATCCTGGCCGTGACCCTGACCCTTGTGCTCCTTTATGGACTGATCTCCTCGTTCGTGCAGGTTGTACGGGTCCGCCGACGCCACCACGATCTTTTGGAGTTGGTGGCCAGCGAACACCCCGATGTACCCGGGGCCCGGGTGGTCGATCACCCGGTGGCCGCTGCCTACTGTCTGCCCGGGATTTTGCGTTCGCAGGTCGTGATCAGCGCAGGGGCCCTGGAAGTGTTGGACGAACGGGAACTGGCCGCGGTCCTGGCCCACGAACAGGCGCACCTACGTCAACGACACGACTTGGTGCTGTTGCCGTTCTCCTCCCTCAAACGTGCCTTCCCGCGCGTACGGTTGATCAACACCTACTACGAGACCGTCGCGCTGCTCATCGAGATGTGCGCCGACGACCAGGCACGTCGTACGAGTTCCCCGCGTGAACTGGCCACCGCGTTGCTGCGTTTCGGTGCGGCCGGACCCGCACCGGTGCCCGAGGGCGCGATGGCCGTGATCGCCGCAGCACAAGGTGGAGTGATGCATCGGGTCGACCGTCTTCTGCGCCCCGACGAACTCTCCTATCACGCAGGCGCCTTCATCATGGGTTCGTCTGCTTTTCTCCTGGCCTCGGTGATCTGCCTTTGGCACATTCCGCTGTGAGGTCGATGTCACAAAATACGTGACCGCCGCTTCCTTCGGGCACGTTTGTCACCTCCCATGCGTTTATCGTGGAGAGCGGGCGGAAGTCCCCCGCCCACCACGCGCTCGGGAGTGTGATCTTTTTGATCTGGATGCTCATCTACTTGGTCACTTTCGTGGCCGGCCTGTACGCGTTGGTCGAGGCGGTACGTACGCCGGCTTCCGCGTTCGAACTGATGGACAAGCAGACCAAGAAGTTGTGGGTCATCCTCACCGGCGTGGCGACCGGGCTGTCAGGGATCGCGGTGTTCACCGGCAGAGGCGTGCTCATCGTCATGTGCCTGGTCGTGATCCTCATCTACCTTCTCGACGTGCGCCCTGCGGTCAAGGGTGCCGGTAACGGGAGCAACGACGGTCCTTATGGGCCCTGGTAGTTCCTCCTGTCTCGACCCTGCGGGCGCGGCGGTCTTCCGTTCACCGTGCTTGCCGATGTTTTCGGCAAACAGCACGGTCCACAAAGATTCCGCGTACGCCGGGTCGTAGGTGTAGTAGGAGTGCCCCAGGACCTTCGGCCTGCGGGCCTCCCCGGGAGGTGCGTCGTAGGAACTCGGGTCGGGCAGAGGATGCCCCGGATCGACCGGTAGAAGACCGTCCGGCGCGGAATCGTCGCGCATGTACACCTGCCCGGCGATCGCGTCGCTGGTCCGCCACAGGTTGCTCCACTCCTTCACACGCCGGCGCAGATCGGCGAACGGCTCCGGCCCGAAGTAAGCAGGGAAGTAACGCGAGTAGAGGCGGTCCAACGGCGAACCGTGGGTGAGGAGCAGGACCCGGTCCCTGCAATCGGTGGGCAACTGCCACACCGTGGCTGCGGCCAGCACAGAACCTTGGGAATGCCCGGACAACACCACTCTGGTGTCCTCGCCCGCCATGTGCGCCACACGCGCGGTCAACTGGGGCACGGCCCGCTCGGCGTAGGAGGGCGGGGCCAAAGGATGTGCCACGCGCGGCCAGAACGTCCCGATGTCCCACAGAACGCCCACTGCGTTACGGGTGGGTCGGTCACGGTAGGCGCTACGGCCGATCCAGGCCAACACCACCAGGGCGACCCCGCTCAGCAAAGAACCGAGCCGGGTCAGGACCGACACGGCCCCCTGGGCGATGCCTTGCAGACCACCGGTCACGGCACCGGCCGCGGGGGACGGACCGGCCTCCAGAGCGCCGGTGAGCATCGCGTGGACGGTCAACACCGCCATGGCCGCCACCGGGACCATGAGAGCGGACAGGACACCGGGCAACATCTCCGTCGTCCGACCCAACGCCCACGAACGGGCGATGTCCCAGGTACGCCGGTCCCGCACGCTACGCGAGTACAGGGAAG
>DXDP01000010.1 GCA_019115445.1 Candidatus Nocardiopsis merdipullorum | reverse complement strand
GACCTTGCGATCGTGTGTGGTCTCAAGCACCTCGCGCAGCCGGCGTTCGTACTCGGCCGCCTGTTCCGGACCGACTTCCCCGTCGTCCCGATTCACGGTCCTTCGATCGCCGGCCCCTTGCGAACACCCCTCCTGTGGCAACGTCTTCCGTACCACGGGGGCGGAGGACGCTTCCTCCGCGGAGCGCTCCTCCGGACGTACGTGAGTTCCCATGACCACCCCGGTCAGGGCGAGTCCACACACCATCAGGCCGCAGTACAGGGCGGTGGAGCGGCCGCCCGTGCTTTGTCCCACCATTCGACGAACAGTACCCGCGTGATTACCAAGAGTGTCAGAGGCGTGCGCGGGTCGGCGAAGTGTTTGTCGACCGCCTCACTTCGATCCGACGGCCCAGGCTCGCAGTTTGGCGATGCGCTCTCGGATCTGAGCGGGGTCGGCCTGCGCCACCGGAGGTCCACCGCAGGCTCGACGCAGTTCGTTGTGGATGACTCCGTGCGGCTTACCGGTGCGATGGTGCCAGGCCCCGACCAGACCGCTCAGTTCCCGGCGCAGTTGAGAAAGAACCTCGTGGGTGGGTTCGGGCTCCTTCTGCTCCTCGTCGGTCGCGTTCTTGCGCGCCTTGATCTCACTGGCCTTGAGGTCGGCCTTGCGTTTACGCAACAGCTGCGAGACCTGCTCGGGTTCCAAAAGACCGGGCAGCCCCAGGAAGTCCTCCTCCTCGGTGGAGCCGGGTATGCTCCCGTACTCGGTGCCGTCGAAGAGTGCGCGGTCGAACTCGGCCTCGGACTCCATCGTCTCGAAGGGCAGCTCTTCCCCCGCGTCAGGGGTGTCCTTCTTCTTGTTGGCCTCCTTGAGGAGTTCTTCCTCCGGGTACTCGTCCTCGGCCGGGGTGCGGTCCAGGACGTGGTCCCGCTCGCGTTCCATCTCCCCGGCGTACTCCAACAGCGTGGGTACCGAGGGCAGGAACACCGAGGCGACCTCACCGCGTCGGCGTACCCGCACAAAACGGCCGATCGCCTGTGCGAAGAACAGCGCCGTACTGGTGGAGGTCGCGTACACGCCCACCATGAGACGGGGTACGTCCACCCCCTCGGAGACCATGCGTACCGCGATCATCCATCGGTCGTCGCTGTCGGCGAATCGGGAAATCTTCTTGGAGGCCGTGGGGTCGTCGGAGAGCACCACCGTGGCGCCCTTGCCGGTGACCTTTCGAAGGAGTCGCGCATAGGCACGAGCGTTCTCGTGATCACTGGCGATGACCAGACCACCGGCATCCGGGTGGGTCTTGCGGACCTCGGTCAGCCGGCGATCGGCCGCGTGCAGGACCTTCTTGATCCAGTCACCCTTGGGGTCGAGGGCTGCCCGCCAGGCCTGGGAGAGCGCGTCCTGTGTGAGGGGCTCACCCAGCCGGGCGGAGAGTTCGTCACCGGCGCGAGTGCGCCAGCGCATCTCACCGGAGTAGGCCATGAAGATGACCGGACGGACCACCCCGTCCTCCAGCGCGGGGGCATAACCGTAGTTGTAGTCCCACGAACAGCGGCGCACACCCGTCCCGTCCTGCACGTAATCCACGAACGGGATCGGGTTGACGTCGGAGCGGAACGGTGTCCCGGTCAGTGACAGGCGTCGTGCGGCCGGGTCGAAGGCCTCACGGACCGCCTCGCCCCACGACAGCGCATCACCCGCGTGGTGGATCTCGTCGAAGATCACCAGGGTCCGTCTGGTCTCGGTGCGGTTGCGGTGCAGCATGGGGTGTGCTGCGACCTGGGCATAGGTGATGGCCGCGCCGATGTACTGCTTGCCGAGCGCGCCCTGACCGTTCCTGAAGTCCGGGTCGATCGGGAGGTCGAACCGTGCGGCGGCTTCCGCCCACTGTTTCTTCAGGTGTTCGGTCGGGCACACGATCGTGATCGCCCGGACCCTGCGCAGACGAAGCAGTTCCGACGCCAGGGTCAGGGCGAAGGTCGTCTTTCCCGCACCCGGTGTGGCCACCGCGAGAAAGTCCCGGGGCTCCCTGCGGAAATACTCGTCGAACGCTTCTTGCTGCCAAGCACGGAGCCCGTGCAGGCGATCCTCCGTCGTGCTCTGCGTCACCGTCATGTCCTACATCCCCCGTTACTCACGCCCCAGAGGGTAGCGGGACTCCTCGGTCGGGTGACGGTGGGGAGGAAGGAGCGGTCGGTGGTGCCCTTCACCCTCCGCCCTCTGTGCCTTCTGCGGGTGCCTCCCCACCTTCGAGTTCGACCTCCGGTTCACCCGCGGGGTCACCCTCGGGCGTGGCTCCCGGTACGTCACCGGAATCTATGGCGCCGTCGTTGAACGGCATGTGCGGAGAGATCGCCGGGAAGGCGAAGAACCACAGGAGTGCGGCGGCCCCCACGAGCAGCCCCATCGCCATGATGAACTTCGAGGCCCAAGGGCCGGGCAGCATCCGCCAGATGAGTCCGTACATCGTCACTCTCCCCCGTCCTCGTCAGGTGCCATGTGTGCGATGGAGGAGGGCATGCCCTCCTCCTTGGGGGTGGTCTCGGTGAGTTCGGCCCAGACGATGAGGCGGTGTGTGTTGTTCAACTTGGGGGCACAGGTGGTCAAGGTCAGCAGGGCACGTTCGGGATCCTCGTCGGAAGCTTCGTCGAACGGGTCGGGGTCGACCACCCAGGAGTCCTGCGGCAGGACGGTCTCTTCCTGGAAGACCTCGTAGGTGTAGAAGTTCTCACCGTCCTCCAGGACCATGATCGACCCGTCGTCGAGCAGGTCCAGGTCCCAGAAGAGGCCGGGGGTGCGGTGGGCTGCGACGGCGTAGTTGCCGAGTTCGCCCGCCCCGCTCTCGTGCCAGGTGTAACGTCCCGGGCTGTAGAGGATGTCGTCGGGCTCGGTGCCGTTGACCACGACCCAGTCCAGGTCGAGATCGGGAACGTAAAGACGGCTGTCGGCACTGCCGGGCAGGGGTTCGGAGTCGGGGCCGGTCTCGTCGACCGTGTTCCAGGTCTCTTCCAGGCCGTCCACCAGGTCCTGCTGTTCACGGTCGGTCTCCAGCTGGGAACCGTAGACCTCGTAGGCGGCGTAGAAGAGCATGAGGAGACCGGCCGTCAGGAGGATCTCACCGAAGAATCGGACGATCCCCCGAACGATGTCGCCCGGTGTGGTCCTGCGTCGTGGGCTGCGACGCCTGCGTCCTCGATTCCTTCTGCCGTTCGCGCTGTTCCCGCTGTCCTCGTCGGACGACTTCCGCTCGGTTGTGGACACCAATACGACCTACTCCTGTTCCCTGGGGCGCGGCCTGAGGACGCACGCCCTGCGAAGGGGCACGACCGGGAAGGGGGAACCCGGTGCTCGGGGTGTGGCAGGACTTCGGCCTCGTGTCGCCACACAACGCTCAGGAAGGACCCGGCGAACACGTCAGCGGGGGCTGTGCCCCCTGCACGGCGACACGTCCGTGGGACGTTGTCGCCACAGGATGGGCGTGGGCGGCCGCAAGCCCCAAATCGTGCAGGACCACAATAACCGCCCCAATGGGTTTCGGGGGTATGGATCGGCGTCACCACCAAGGACCGGGGGTCACGATGTTCCCCCGGTTCCACAGGCGTGCGCGCTGCCGCGGCCGAGGAGGCCTCAGCCGCCCTTCATCATGTCCTCGTAGGTCTGCTTGCATTCGGGGCAGACCGGAAACCTCTTCGGGTCCCGGTTGGGGACCCACACCTTGCCGCACAGAGCGATCACCGGACTACCGGTGACGGCGCTCTCGGTGATCTTGTCCTTCTGCACGTAGTGGGCGAAACGCTCGCGATCCCCATCGTCGTGCGAGACATCCGGTTCGGTCTCACTGTCGGGGAGGACCTTGTTGAGGATCTCCATGGCCATCGTGCTTCACACACCTTTCACGTCGTGCCTTCCACGGTATAGGTTGCCGTCTTCTCTCAGAGGCCTCAGTTCATACTGGGATCATCCGGATAGGTGGACAACAGGGCCAGGTCTCCCCCTTGCCTGCGCAGCACTCGTGACCTCAGGGCCTCGGGCTCTGTGGTGAACACGTCGGCGGCGGTCGCGTCCACCACGTACCAGGCGCCTTCCTCGATCTCCCCGGCAAGTTGTCCGCTGCTCCAACCCGTGTATCCGATGAAGACCCGAAGGGCGTCCAAGGCCCCTCCGAGCAGCTGTGCCGGCGCGTCGAGGTCGACCACACCCAGACCGTTCAGCGCCGATTCGGGGGGCACCCCTTCCAAAGGCGCCCCTGCGGGGAAGTATTCCGCCGACCCGGCCGAGCCCAGGGCTATTCCGGACTCGGTGGCCACAGGGCCTCCGAAGAACATCACCGCGGGTTCGCTGGCAAAGGTTCCCCAGTCGGTGACCACATCGTCCACGGCCGTGTCCAGGGGTCGGTTGAGGATCACCCCGAGGGTGCCGTCGTCCGCGTCGTCGACGACGAACACCACCGAACGGCGAAAGGAGTCTTCCTGCAGCAGAGGGGCGGCCACCAAGAGTCGCCCGGTCAGTGTCGGCTGGTCCATGGTCCACACCTACCCTCGAACGTGCCCGGGTCGCACCACTTTTCTCGAGAGTGTCGACGCGGTCGCGGCTCGGCTCAGGAACCCTGAGAACTCTGGGCGGCCTCACGCACGGCAGCGGCCACGTGCGCGGACAGATCGGAGTGGAACACACTCGGAATGATGTAGTTCGGGCCGATTTCCGCCTCGGTGACCACGTCGGCGAGAGCTTCGGCGGCCGCCACCATCATATCGGAGTTCACATGGTGGCTCTGGGCGTCGAGCAGGCCCCGGAAGAACCCCGGGAAGACCAGGACGTTGTTGATCTGGTTGGGGTGATCGCTACGTCCGGTGGCCACGACTCCGGCGTGCAGCTGGGCGATGTCGGGGTCGATCTCCGGTTCGGGGTTGGCCAGCGCGAAGATGACCGAGTTCTCGTTCATCTCCACGATGTCCTCACCGCTGAGCAGGTTGGGAGCCGACACACCGATGAACACGTCGGCCCCGACCACCGCCCCCTTCAGATCACCGTCGTAACCGGTGGGGTTGGTGTGCTCGGCGATCCAGCGCAGGTTGTCGTCGAGGTCCTCACGATTCCTGTGGATCGCGCCGTGCACGTCGCTGACGATGATGTTTTCGGCACCCGCGTGCATGAGCAGTTTGAGGATCGCCGTACCGGCGGCGCCGGCCCCGGCCAGAGTGATGCGCACCTCGCTCAGTTTCTTTCCGACCACCCGTAGGGCGTTGCGCAGGGCCGCCAGGACCACGATCGCGGTGCCGTGCTGGTCGTCGTGGAAGACGGGGATGTCCAACAGCTCGCGCAGGCGTGCCTCGACCTCGAAACAACGCGGTGCGGAGATGTCCTCCAGGTTGACACCGCCGAATCCGGGGGCGAGCACCTGGACGGTACGCACGATCTCCTCGACGTCCTGGGTGCCCAGGGCGATCGGCCAGGCGTCGATGTCGGCGAAGCGTTTGAACAGCGCGGCCTTGCCCTCCATGACCGGCATGGCGGCCTCGGGGCCGATGTTGCCCAACCCCAGGACGGCGGAACCGTCGGTGACCACGGCGACACTGTTGCGCTTGATGGTCAGACGGCGGGCGTCCTCCTTGTTGGCGGCGATGGCCGAGGACACGCGGGCCACACCCGGGGTGTAGGCCATGGACAACTCGTCACGGTTACGCAGCGGCACCTTCGAGGACATTTCGATCTTGCCCCCCAGGTGCATCAGGAAGGTCCGATCACTGACCTTGTGGACCAGGACACCTTCGATCGCCCCCAGGGCGTCGACGATGGCCTGGGCGTGCTCGGTGTCCCGAGCCGCGCAGGTGACGTCGATGCGAATGCGCTCGTGCCCGGCGGCGGCCACGTCCAGTGCCGTGATCATCCCACCGACCTGCTCGACAGCGTTGGTGAGGCTGCCGACGGCGGTTCCCCCCGCGTCCAGCTCGAGTCGGACGGTGATGGAGTACGAAACGCTGGGAAGGGTGGCCACGTGGTGCTCCTTGGCTCTTGCTTGGGTGATATGTGCCCGCACGGCGCACGAGCGACGGGTGGGCCCGGGCCGCGGCATGCTCGGGGCTCCGATTCGTCCGGGGGAAAGCGATCGGAGGCAAGGGATCCACGGTGTCGGGTGGAGGGGATCACCAAGGGTCCGTAGCCATCCCGAACCGGGAATCACGACCGAGCTGTCTCACCCTACCCGAGTCAAGGGGACCACAGCAGCACAAGAAGACAATTGCCGATCAGGGAAAGAATCGCATAATTTTCGTGGACCGTGCATGTTTTGTCGATGCGTGCCGGGCTCGTTCAGCGTCCCGGCACGCCCGACCGTCCCTCAGAACAGGGCCGAGGTGAGCTTGCGACGTGCAGCGGACACACGCGGGTCCCCCGGAGGCAACATGTCGAACAGCCCCAGCAGGCGGGTACGCACTCGATCCCGCTCATCGTCACTGGTGCGCCTGATGGTGTCGATGAGACGGTCGAAGGCGTCCTCGAACTTGCCGCCGTACATGTCGATGTCGGCGGCCGTCATCTGGGTGTCGATGTCCTCGGGTCGGTCCGCGGCGGCCTGAAGAGTGGTCTGGGGATCCACCCCCTGCAAACGGCCGACCAGACGTATCTGGGTGAGCTTGCTCTTGGACTCGGAGTCCTTGGGGTCGGCCTCGACCGCCTTCTCGTAGGTGGCGGCAGCGGTCTCGAGGTCCCCGCGGTCCAGCGCCTCCTGGGCCTCGATGTCCACGGGGCGCCCCTCGGGCTGCTCCGGCGTTTCGGCCTCCTCGGGTTGAGCACCGGGCTCTCCCGCCACGGTGCCGGGATGGCCCTCCGGGAGCATGCCCTGTTCGGCCAGTGCCGAGAAGACCTGCCCAAGACCTTGGCGCAACTGGTCCTCGGTGGCCGGCCCCTGCATCAGCGGCATGACCTGACCCTGGACCGCCACGATGATCACGGGGGTGGAGGACACCCGCAGGGCCTGCACCAGTTGTGGGCTGGCGTCACTGTCCACCTTGGCGAGGAACCAGTTGCCGCCGGAGGCCGTCGAGAGATTGTCCAGGGCCGTTTCGACCTGCGTGGACTGTTCGGACCAACTCGCGAGCACGGCCACCACGACCGGCACGGACATGGAGCGCTCCAGGACCTCCGCCTGGAAGTTGGACTCGTCGACATGGACGGCGTACGGATTGGATCGACCTGCCGATTCCTCGGCACGCTGCTTGGCCTCACGTTCCATGGCCGCCTTGCGCGCGCCGAGGTCAACGGCACTGTTCGGTGAAAAGTCCGAAGGCTGCATGGTTCCATCCTGCCGTATACACGTGTGGGACGGTGACGTTCCTTCGTAACGGCTCACCGAAAACAGACTTACAGGGGTATTGCCCCATGGGCGTTACTGGCTCGACAATCTGTGGGGCCAGGAAGACGGGACCGGCACACAGTGTGTCGAAGCAACGTCCCAGGACGGCGCGACGAACTGAGCACCGATCAGTACCTCACCGGTGTGCGGGCCGGGGTGGAGGTCTTCACCGGGATCGGTGAACCGGACACCACCGCCTACCGCACGACGGTCGGCCGAGTGACGGAGAAGAGGAGCCACCTCTTGCGCGGGTGGCTCGCTCAGAACTGGGGGACCTCGGTGTAGGTACCGAATTCCTCCCCCATCGCGGCACAGATCTCACCGAGGGTCGCCTCGGCACGAGCGGCCTCGATGATGAGGGGGACGAGGTTGGCCTCGGGGTCCCGAGTACCCTCCAACAGCCGGGCCAAGGTCCGGTCCACCGCGGCGGCGTCGCGTCGACCACGCCGATCGGAAAGGACCCGCTTCTGCTCGTGCTCGACCTCGTGGCTGATCTTGAGGATGTCGAGCTCCCCGGAGACCGTGGAGGTGTGGCAGTTCACGCCCACGATCTTCTTGTCACCCTTCTCCAGCGCTTGCTGGTACTGGAAGGCCGACTCGGCGATCTCCGAGCTGAAGTAGCCGTTGTCGATCCCGGCGAGGATCCCGGAAGTCATCGGTCCGATGGGATGTTCGACGCCGTCACCACCCCCCAGGTGCCGGATGTGCGTGAAGATCCGCTCGGCCTCGGCCTCGAGCTCGTCGGTGAGGGCCTCCAGGTACCAGGAACCACCGAGGGGATCGGCGACATTGACAACGCCGGTCTCCTCCATGAGGACCTGCTGGGTGCGCAGAGCGATCTCGGCGGACTGTTCGGTGGGCAGGGCGAGGGTCTCGTCCAGGGCGTTGGTGTGCAGGGAGTTGGTGCCTCCCAGGATCGCGGAGAGCGCCTCCACCGAAGTGCGCACCACGTTGTTGTAGGGCTGCTGGGCGGTGAGGGAGACACCGGCGGTCTGGGTGTGGAACCGCAACCACTGGGCTCTTTCTTCGGTGGCTCCGTACACGTCCCGCATCCAACGCGCCCAGATGCGCCGGGCGGCACGGAACTTGGCGATCTCTTCGAAGAAGTCGATGTGGGCGTCGAAGAAGAACGACAGCCCGGGGGCGAACTGGTTCACGTCCAAGCCTCGGGACAGACCCAGCTCGACGTAACCGAACCCGTCGGCGAGTGTGTAGGCGAGCTCCTGGGCGGCGGTGGCCCCGGCCTCTCGGATGTGGTATCCGGACACCGAGAGCGGCTTGTAGGCGGGGATGTTCTCCGCGCAGTACTCCATGAGGTCGCCGATGAGACGCAGTTGCGGCTCGGGTGGGTACAGCCATTCCTTCTGGGCGATGTACTCCTTGAAGATGTCGGTCTGCAGGGTGCCGTCCAGGGTCGAGATGTCCGTACCCTGACGTTCCGCCGCCACCAGGTACATGCAGAACACCGGGACCGCCGGGCCACTGACCGTCATGGAAGTGGTGGTCTTCCCCAGCGGGATGTCGTCGAAGAGCAGTTCCATGTCGGCGGCCGAGTCGATCGCCACACCGCAGTGCCCGACCTCGCCGAGGGACATGGGCGAGTCGGAGTCGTATCCCATGAGTGTGGGCATGTCGAAGGCCACCGAGAGTCCGCCACCCCCTGAGGCGAGGATCATCTTGTAGCGCTCGTTGGTCTGTCGGGCGTTGCCGAAACCGGCGAACTGGCGGATGGTCCAGGCCCGACCTCGATAGCCGGTCGGGTACAGGCCGCGCGTGTAGGGGTACTCCCCGGGCCAACCGATGCGCTCGAATCCGGGCACCTCGGCGCCGGGCCGGGGTCCGTAGAGGGGCTCGAGGGTGCGACCGGACAGCGAGGTGAAGTCGGCCTCACGCTTGCGCGCGGTGTCGTAGCGGCGCTGCCAGCGCTCGCGTCCGGCCCGGATCTCCGCGGCCCCGGCGTCGTCGGTGGGGCCGTTCGTGGTGTTGACCATACGCAGATAGTAGGACGTCCAAGTAAATCTGTACAGGGACGGAGGAGGCGGCACCCTTGCGGGTCAGGCCCCCTCAGGCCCCATCAGGCCTCCTCTGCGATCTCCGCGACAGGGGCCTGGAAGTCACCGAAGTCCACCCTGAGACGGGTGAAGGTTCGATGTATCTCCCACAGCTCCTCACCGGAGTAGCAGCCGAGCCCGAAATCCATGTCGAGCAGCACTCGAGCGGCTTCCTCGGTGACCTCACGGCCCTCGTCGGTGATCTCCGCCAGAACACCGCGCCCGTCGCTCGGGTTGGGTCGGCGCAGGACCAGACCCTGTCCCTCCAACCGGTCGATGGTGTTGGTGACGCTGGTGGGATGCACCATGAGGCGCTCGCCGATCTTGCCCAGGGGCAAAGAACCGGAGGAGCTGAAGGTGAGCAGGACCAGCGCCTCGAAGCGGGCGAAGGTCAGCCCGAAGGGCTTGAGGGCACCGTCCAACTCGCCGAGGAGGAGCTGTTGGGCACGCATGACGGAGGTGACCGCAGCCATCGCCGGTGAGGCCCCCCACCTGCGCGTCCAGTTGTCGTGAGCACGCTCGATCGGATCGAACGGAAGATTCAACGGATTTCCCACGCCGTCACTCTATTCAGCCCACGTGAGCGCTTGGCCCCGGCGCCGGGGCCCGAGATCGATTCCGAGCTCCACGAAGAAAATCGGCGGTAGGCGTTGACGAGGACATAAATCATTAGTTAAGTTTCCTAATAATTTAACGCCCGACGTCGGAGTCCCCCCCGAAGGCACTCCCCCGACCTGGAGATCTCACGACGTGAGAGCACGACGTTTCCACCCCCTGCCCACGGTGGCGGCCGCCCTTCTGCTGGCGACGCCCCTCGCCCTGGCTCCGACCGGGGCCCTGGCACAAGACACCGACACCACCGACCTCACGGTCACCTACGCGGAATCCACACGCTGGAACACCGGGTACAGCGGTCTGATCACCCTTCACAACGCATCCGACACACCCGTCGAGGACTGGGAGATCACCTTCGAACTTCCCGACGACAGTCGGATCCACGAACTGTGGAACGCCTCCGTCACCGACGACGAGGGCGCCTACTCCATCACACCGCCGCACTGGGGAGCCGCCGTCCCGGCAGGCGGGAGCTACTCGTTCGGTTTCAACGGGCTGCACGAGGACGGTTCCACCGAACCGGTCGACTGCGCCGTCAACGGCTCCCCCTGCTCCGGTGAAGAGCCCTCCACCGGCCCCGACCACGAGCACCTGAGCATCGCCTACTTCACCCAATGGGGCGTCGAGGAACGCGGATACCGCGTTCGCGACATCGTCGACGACGGCAGCGCCGATCAGCTGACCCACATCAACTACGCGTTCGGCAACATCGACGAGGACGGTCGCTGCTTCCTGTCCGACGAGCCGGAAGAGGGGGATGCCGAGGCCGACTACTGGGGGATCGTCGACGCCGAGGACAGCGTCGACGGTGTCGCCGACCACCCCGACCAGGAACTACGCGGCAACTTCCACCAGCTCGCCAAACTCAAGGAGCAGTACCCCCACCTGAACACGAACATCTCCCTCGGTGGGTGGAGCTGGTCACGGAACTTCTCCGACGCCGCGCTCACCCCCGAGTCCCGCGAGGAACTCGTCAGCTCCTGTATCGATCTGTACCTGCGTGGAAACCTGCCGCAGATCGATGGTGCCGGTGGACAGGGTGCCGCCGAGGGTGTCTTCGACGGTATCGACCTCGACTGGGAATGGCCCGGTTCCGACGGCCACCCCGACAACGTCGTCCGCGAGGAGGACAAGGAGAACTACACCGCCCTGGTCCAGGAGTTCCGCGACCAGCTGGACGCCTTGGGCGAGGAGACCGGTGAGTACTACGAACTGACCGCGTTCCTGCCGGCCACCGGTTCAAAGCTCGACCTGGGTTTTGAACTCGACGACCTCATGCCCAACTTCGACTTCGTCACGGTGCAGGGCTACGACTACCACGGCACGTGGGAGGAGAACACGAACCTGCACTCGAACCTGACCGTGCATCCCGACGACCCCGGTCCCGAACTGTCCTCCGAGGACGTTCTCCGGGCCTACCTCGAGCGCGGTGTGGACCCTGCCCAGCTCGTCCTGGGGGTGCCCTTCTACAGCCAGGGATGGACCGGAGTGGAGCCCGGACCGAACGGGGACGGCTTGTTCCAACTCGCCGAGGGTCCGGCCGAGGGCATCCACGCCCCCGGCGCGGAGAACTGGCGAGACCTCGACCCGGAGGGTTTTGAGCTGCACCGCTCCGACACGATGGGGGCGGCCTGGCTCTACGACGGAGAAACCTTCTGGACCTACGACGACGACGTCGCCACCTCCCAGAAGAGCACCTGGGCCGTGGAGAACGGACTCGCCGGGGTCATGGCCTGGTCCATCGACGGTGACGACGGCACCCTGATGTCGGCCATCGACTCCGCACTCAGCCAGTAGCCTCACGAACCGGCGTCGGTGCCCTTCGGCACCGACGCCCCGGCCGGTGCGGACCGATGTGCGACAGTCCGCGCCTGCCCGCCCCGGGGCGGTGACCCACACCGGTCGTCCCCCAGCCGCCAGGCGGCCGCTCGCGGAACAGCCTCCCCGGGGCGATCACCCGAGCCGGTGAGCAGCAAGACCATTGACGGCAAACTTAACGACGAGTCAGTAGTATTTCGGATGTCCGACCCCACCACACGGTGTGGGAACGGACCGGCGTCGGTGCTCTGATCCGGGGAGCACCGACGCCCCGACCGGTACGGACCGATGTGCGACGGTCCGTACCGGTCGCTTCTCGTTGGCCCCCTGTACGGACCTGGCCTGCAGTGGGAAGGTCAGGTGTCCTCGGTGAATTCGTCCAGGAGGACGCCCGCGGCGTCGTAAGGGTCCCGCCGTCCCTTCATGACCTCCTCGGCCAGGGTCTCCAGTCCGCTGTCGGCCTCGAGTCGTCCCAGGCGAGCACGCAACCGCTCCAGAACGATCGCCTCGATCTCCGCACGGGCCCGGGAACGGCGTCGCTCGGCCAGCTCCCCGGAGGACTCCAGGTGGGCACGGTGCTCTCCCAACCTTCCCCAGAGTTCGTCGATGCCTTCCCCCTGGGCGGCGACCGTCATGACGATCGGGGGCTTCCACTCGTGGTCGTCGCGATCCTTCATCGCCACCATCTGGCGCAGTTCACGCAGGGTCACCCGGGCCCCGTCCCGGTCGGCCTTGTTCACCACGAGCACGTCGGCGATCTCCAGCACACCTGCTTTGGCGGCTTGGACGGCGTCCCCCAACCCGGGTGCGGACAGCACGACGGTGGTGTCGGCGTGCCCGGCGATCTCCACCTCGGCCTGCCCCACACCGACGGTCTCCACGAGGATCACGTCGAAGCCCGCGGCGTCCAACACCCGCAAGGCGTGCGGGGTGGCCCAGGAAAGACCGCCCAGATGGCCCCGGTTGGCCATGGAGCGGATGAATACCCCCGTGTCGGTCGCATGTTCCTGCATACGCACCCGGTCCCCCAGGAGTGCGCCACCGGTGAACGGGGAGGAAGGGTCGATCGCCAGCACGGCCACGGTCAACCCCTTGTCCCGGACCGCACGGACGATCGCGCCAGTCGTGGTGGACTTTCCCACACCGGGAGAGCCGGTCAGACCCACCACTCGGGCGTTTCCCGTGTACGGGGCAAGCCCCGCCATGACCTCGACCAGTTCCTCCGAACCGTTCTCGACCAAGGTGATCGCCCTGGCCAGGGCCCTGCGATCACCTGCGCGGACCCGGTCGACCAGTGCTCGGACGCGTTCGACCACCTGGGGGGCGTGCATGGGGACTCCTCGATGTTGACGAGTACGGAAAGAGCAGGGCGAGAGCTTGTGGCCCTCGCCCTCGTCACTGCTGGGTCGTTTCGGACCTTACTCGGCCGGGACCGAGAAAAGCAGGGCGTCGCCCTGTCCTCCGCCCCCGCACAGGGCCGCCGCTCCGAGGCCGCCACCACGGCGCCGCAGCTCGTTGACCAGGTGCAGGGCGATCCGAGCACCCGAGGCACCGATCGGGTGTCCCATGGCGATGGCGCCACCATTGACGTTGACGATGTCCTCGGAAACACCGAGGTCGGCGGTGGACTGCAGACCCACAGCCGCGAAGGCCTCGTTGATCTCGATCAGATCGAGATCGTTCACCTGCTTGTCCGCCTTGGTCAGCGCGTGCTTGATCGCGTTGGAGGGCTGGGAGTGCAGCGAGTTGTCCGGGCCGGCGACGTTGCCGTGCGCACCGATCTCGGCCAGGATCGGGGCTCCGAGTTCTTCGGCCTTGGCTCTGCTCATCACGACGACGGCGGCGGCGCCGTCGGAGATCTGCGAGGAGGAGCCTGCCGTGATCGTGCCGTCCCGGTCAAAAGCAGGGCGCAGCTTGGCCAAGGTCTCCACGGTGGTGTCCGCACGTACCCCTTCGTCGTGCGAGAACACGACCGGGTCACCCTTGCGCCGGGGGATCTCGACGGGGACGATCTCGTCGTCGAAGAGTCCCTTTTCGGCCGCGGCGGCTGCCCGCTGGTGGGAGCGTGCGGCAAAGGCGTCCTGCTCGGGGCGTCCGATACCGAGCTTGCCGTTGTGACGCTCGGTGGAAGCACCCATCGAGTCACCCTCGAAGGCGTCGGTGAGACCATCGTGCGCGGTGGCGTCGAGGACCTCGATCGAGCCGTACTTGTAGCCCTTACGGGACTTGGGCAGCAAGTGCGGGGCGTTGGTCATCGACTCCATGCCCCCTGCCACGACCACGTCGAACTCGCCCGCGGTGATGAGCTGGTCGGCGAGGGCGATCGCGTCCAGGCCCGACAGGCAGACCTTGTTGATCGTCACGGAGGGCACGTCCATGGGGACACCCGCCTTGACGGCGGCCTGGCGTGAGGGGATCTGGCCGGCGCCCGCCTGGAGCACCTGACCCATGACCACGTATCCGACTTGTTCACCGCTGACACCAGCACGTTCCAGCGCCGCCCCGATCGCAAAGCCTCCGAGGTCGACGGCGGAAAACCCGGCGAGGGAGCCGAGGAGTCGGCCGGTCGGGGTTCTGGCCCCACCGACAATGACGGAACCGGGCATGCTAACTGGCCTCCAAATGGTGGGTGGTGCATCTGGTCTGCAACGATACCCATACGGTTTTCGGCACTCGTACGGCTGTCAGCGCTACTCGGAGGTTCACCATGAGTGACTCGTCCACACCCGCCACACCGTTCTCCGGCCTGACTCGATTGGACCACGTCGGTATTGCCTGTCACGATCTGGACGCCTCGATCATGTTCTATCGAAAGACCTACGGCTTCGCGGTCGAACACGAAGAGGTCAACGAGGAACAGGGCGTGCGGGAGGCCATGCTCCGTATCAACGGCACCGACGACGGTGGGGCCACGTATCTACAGCTGCTCGAACCGACCCGGGAGGATTCCCCGGTCGCCAAATTCCTGGCCCGTAACGGGGAGGGGGTGCACCACGTGGCCTTCGGAACAGCGGACGTGGCCGCCAGTGCCGCCGGGATCGGGGACAAGGGGGTGCGCGTGTTGGACGCCGAACCGCGCCGGGGAACAGCTGACTCGCTGATCACCTTTTTGCACCCGAAGGACTGTGGTGGAGTACTCACCGAGCTCGTCCAGAGCAATCACTGAGAGGCGGACACAACAGCCCAAGAGATCTCAAGCATCAAAACACGTCACAAGGGCATTCCGGACACATCACAGCTTGATGCCCCAAGGTGCAACTGACCTCGGACCTCCTCGGAAGTTACCCGAAACCCCCTTCCCAGACGTTCCACCCTTGGTAAAGTCGACCAGGGTGACGCAGAGCAGAGGAAGCACGCGTTCGCCCGTATACGCCCCAACTGCTGGCTCCCAGCGTTGGTCCATGTCTTGCATCCCGGACGCGCCGGCACAGCCCCGTCCACCCGGGGAGTAGTAGCGTCTCCGCCCTCCTGTTTTCCTCCCCGGCCCTTGCAAGTAGCCGTCTCGCACTGTTCAGGATTCCGCCACATGCCGTCAAACAATATTGACACCCAACTCGACAACATTTTCGACGACGACAACACACCCCCAGAATTCGACGTGGTGCTGCGCGGCTTCGACCGCACCCAGGTGATGGATTACCTGGAGAGCCTTCGTGGCCAGGTCGAGCAGGCCAACAAGCAAGCCGACACATACAAGTCGGAACTGGGTTCCAAGAACCGTCAGCTCGCCGAGCTGGAACGCCCCTCCTATTCCGGTCTGGGGTCGCGCATCGAAGAGCTGCTGCGACTGGCCGAGGAACAGGCCAACGAGCTGGTCCAGAGCGCCCAGGCCGATGCCAACGACATCCGTCAGTCCGCCCAGATCGAGGCCAACGAGATGCGTGCGGCCGCCGACGGCGAGGCCACCGAGATGCGCACCCTGGCTCAGCGCGAGGCCGACGAGATGCGTCAGAGCGCCGAGTCCGAGGCCGAGGAGATCAGCACCACGGCCCGCCGTGAGGCCGACGAGCTCACCTCCACCACCGAGCGTGAGGTCCAGAAGAAGCGCTCCGCCGTCGACCACGAGATCGCCGAGAAGCGAGCCACCTTCGAGGGTGAGATCGCCAAACTGCGCACCACCACCGAACGTGAGTGCGCCCAGGCGCGGGCCGCCGCCAAGCGTGAGCGCGACGAGACCATCCAGGCCGCCAAGAGCCAGGCCGAGGAGCTGCGCAAGAACGCCGAGCGGGCCTACGCCGAGTCCGAGGCCCGGCGCACCGAGGCCGAGGACCAGTTCGAGCTACAGCTGGCCGACCGCCGTGCCGAGGCCGAGCGTCAGGACGCCGAACGCCTTGCCGCCGCCCAGGCAGCCACCCAGAAGATGGTCAACGAGGCGGAGGAGCGGGCCGCAAGCGCCGAACAGCGGGCCACCAAGGCCAGCCAGCAGGCCGAGCAGACCCGTCGCGACGCCGAGAACCACGCCAAGCAGCTGGTCAACAGCGCCAAGAAGAACGCCTCCCAGATCGAGGCGGAGGCCAAGTCCAAGGCCGACCACCACCTCACCGAGACCAAGGGTGAGGCCAACCGCATCCTCACGGCCGCCAAGAAGGAGGTCGAGGAGCTCAACCGCCAGCGCGACAGCATCCAATCGCACCTGCAGCAGCTGCGCCAGCTGCTCGGAGGCGGTGCCGACCCGGCCCCGGCCGCCTCGGCCCCTGCCGCCCCTGCCGCTGCCGCACCGGCCGCGATCCCGGAGTCGGCTCCGGTCGCGGAGGAACCCAAGCAGCAGCCCGCCGCCGCAGGCAAGGGCAGCGACGTCGACGAGGACGAGGACTGGTGGCAGGAGTAGTACGCTCCCGTCGCCGCGTGCGAGTCGGGTACCCGTCATCGGGCCCATGAATGGACAAGAGCCCGGTCCGGAAGAGGTTTCTCCGGACCGGGCTCCGTCGTGGGAGGTGCTTCTTCCCGTCAGCCGAGCTGTTGGACGTCCTTTTCGTAGGGGCCGTCCCACTCGGTGGGCAACGGGTGGGCCTTCGGATTGACGCGTAGAACGATCTCGTCGAGGACTCGACGCACGTACGGCTCACCCACCCACAGGTGCTTGGCCCCGTCCACCGCGACGATCTCGGCCTGGGTGAGGGGGGCAAAGCGCCGTCGGGCCTCTTCGGGTCGGAGGAAATCGTCGAACTCGGGCACCAGTGCGGTGACCGGTTTACCCGAATCGGCCCAGACCTTCATGTCCGCCTCGGTGGCACGGTGCAAGGGTGGGGAGAGCAGCAGAGCACCCTCGACCTGCGGGTCACAGCCCCACTTGAGGGCCAACTCCGTACCGAACGACCACCCCAGCAGCCACGGGTTCGGCAGTTCTTCGAATTCGACGAACTCGATGGCCGAGATCACGTCGTACTTTTCCGCTTCCCCTTCACCGAAGGCACCCTGACTCGTGCCGTGGCGTGAGGTCGTTCCGCGGGTGTTGAAACGCAGCACCGCGATGTCGGCCAGCGCCGGTAGACGGAACGAGGCCTTGCGCAGGACGTGACTGTCCATCATGCCCTCGGCGGTGGGCAGCGGGTGCAGGGTCACCAGTGTGGCGACCGGGTCCTTGCCCTCGGGCAGGGCGAGTTCACCGACGAGTTCCAGGCCGTCGCCGGTGTGCAAGGTGACGGGACGTCGCACGGCGGGCAGCACCGTGGTGGCTCGAATCTCCATGGCTCCCTCGGATCAGGTGCTTCGGGACGAATGTGGGCTCGTTCAGTAACGGGGGGCACGTGGAGAACGATGTGAGCGCCGTTCCCAACAGGAGGAATGCCAGTGGCGTCGGTCACCACCGTCGCCGTAGGGCCGCCAGGCCACGATGTGGGCCATCCCCGAGGGAATCTGCTGTGCACATCCCGGGCAGCGGTACATCTTGGTCGCCGCGGCACCGGGGATCCGACGTGTGACCCACTCACCGTCCGGACCGGTCTCCCGGCGTTGGCCGCCGGTGATGCGCAGCATGAGCTCGTCCTCGTCGGGTACGCCGGAGGAGTATTTCCTGTTGCCCCGAGAGGACTTACGTCGAGGGGATCTACGTCGCGGGCTCACGATTTCCAGGATAGGAGAAGTGAAGACGAAAAGGGACGGCGGCCACCGCCGTGTACGACACACGGCGAGGCCACCTCTTCTTCAGTCAGGATTGGCAGGCGCATCCGCCCTGGCCGTGGCCTTCACCGGCTTCGACCTCGGGCAGCCGGTCCATCAACAACGGCGCGGGCACCGCGATGGTGGTGAGGCTGTATTCACCCATGGTGACCAAGGTGCTGATGACGGATTCGGGGCCACGATCTTCCAGGAGCTCGGTCGGCCCCTTCGGGTAACCGCAGCCGAACCGCATCGCCGTGTCGATGTCCTTGGCATCGACGTAGCCGTCACCGATCATGCGCAGCGCGTCGTCGATCTGCGGGGCGATGAGCATCTCCCCCAGGTCGAGGTTCTCCTCCTCGCGAATCATCTGCGCCAAGCGTCCGTCGGGGGTCGGTTCGGGTTGCTCGTCCTGACCGGCGTAGAAGCCCTTGCCGGTCTTGCGGCCGTGGTGACCGGCCGCGACCATGCGGCGCAGCAGTGGGGAGGCCACGTACCGTGCGTCCCGGTACTCCTTCCAGAGCACGTCCATGACGGCCAGGCACACGTCCAGACCCACCATGTCCGCCAAGGCCAGCGGTCCCATCGGTAGATCGGCCGCCTTCTGTGCCGCGGCGTCGATTTCCTCCCGACCGGCGATCTTGCGCTCGTACAGTCGGATGGCGTCGTTGATGTAGGGAACCAGCAGAGCGTTGGCGACAAAACCCGCCCTGTCGCCGACGGTGACCGGTGTCTTGCCGATGCGCTTGGCGACCTCGGTGACCAGTGCGACGGTCTCCTGACTGGTGGAGACGGTGGTGATCACCTCGGCCAGTTTCATGACCGGGGCCGGGTTGAAGAAGTGCAGCCCGACGACCTTGTCCGGCCGTCCGGTGAGCGCTGCGATCTCGGTCACCGACAACGAGGACGTGTTGGTGGCCAAAATCGTGCCCGGGGGGCAGATCCTGTCCAGATCACCAAAGACGTCCTGCTTGATGTTCATGTGTTCGGGAACGGCCTCCACGACGAAGTCCGCATCCGAAAGGTCCTCACGGGAGGTCGTGAAGGTCAGGCGGGCGTCGATCGCCGCGCGTTCCTCCTCGCTGAGCTTTCCCCTGCCGACCGCTCGGGAAAGGGACCTGTCCACGTGGCCACGTCCGCGGTCGCATGCGTCCTGGTCGATCTCGACACCGACGACGTTGAAGCCCGCGCGGGCGAACACCTCGGCGATACCCGCGCCCATCGTGCCGAGCCCGACGACTCCGACCTTGTCAAATTCCTGCACCATGGGTTCCACTTTAGAGGGCAATCGATGCGGGCCCGCGTACATGAGTGCCGAAAAAAGCTCGCATTTTTCCGGGGAAGCCGCAGCGCATCGGTGTTCACCTGTTCACCTCCGGGGGTGGGACAAAGATCTCTTTCGGCACGTATTGACTTCCTCCTCCGCCAGGAGAACGAAAGACCGAACGAACATCCTTGCTTGTTGTGCCCGAGTGGGACGGCTGTGGACGAGAGCTCCTGTCCCACAAGGGTTGTGGAACCGGTAACGTGCCTTACGTGCGCCTTGTCATCGCGCGGTGCAGTGTCGACTACGTCGGCCGGCTCACCGCTCATCTGCCCATGGCTCCCCGGCTCATCCTCATCAAGGCCGACGGGAGCGTGTCCGTCCATGCCGACGATCGGGCCTTCAAACCGTTGAACTGGATGAACCCACCGTGCAAACTCCGTGAGGAGACCGCCGACGACGGTCCCGACGTCTGGACGGTCACGCACAGCAAGTCCGGAGAGAAGCTCGTGTTGACCATCGAGGAGATCATGCACGACTCCTCACACGAACTCGGCAAGGACCCCGGTCTGCAGAAGGACGGTGTGGAGTCACACCTTCAGGAACTGCTGGCCGAGCACATCACCACACTCGGCGAGGGGTACACCCTCGTCCGCCGCGAGTACCCCACGGCGATCGGTCCCGTGGACATCCTGTGCCGTGACGACAACAACGCCACTGTCGCCGTGGAGCTCAAGCGGCGCGGCGACATCGACGGGGTCGAGCAGCTGACCCGCTACTTGGAGCTGCTCAACCGCGACTCCACCCTGGCCCCGGTCACGGGGGTGTTCGCCGCACAGGAGATCAAGCCGCAGGCCCGAGTCTTGGCCGAGGACCGTGGTATTCGCTGTGTCGTGCTCGACTACGAAGAACTGCGCGGTATCGAGCCCGACACGTTGCGCCTGTTCTGACTCGGCAGCGCTCTTCTCGACGCCCTCGTCCTTGTCAGCATGCATCGTGCGAGTGGCGTCCACGGCTCGTGGGAAGAGGGCTGTGGTCGGATGCCATGGTCTGCTGCCAAGAGGTTGGAAGGACACAGAACAATATCGGGGAAGGCTCAGGGAGGTCCCCGATGTTGCTCCCCCTGTCCACAGAGGAAAATCGTTCTATGGTGGATGCTGTGAACGAAAACAACCCCGTGGAATCGGAGCGAATACGGGCTTCTGACGCCGAACGTGATGCTGTTGCCCACCGGCTGCGGGAAGCGCTGGCCGAGGGTCGTCTGGACCCGGACGAGCACAGCGAGCGGTTGGACTCCGTGTACAGAGCCAAGACCCTCGGCGACCTGGTCCCCATCACTCAGGACCTTCCGGGCCCGAACGATCCCTTGCCCGCCTCGCCCACGGAG
>DXDP01000135.1 GCA_019115445.1 Candidatus Nocardiopsis merdipullorum | reverse complement strand
GGAGTGTGTGGAGCACGTCGAGGGTCTCGGGGGCGAGGATCTGCACGTCCCCGTCCTGGGTGATCGTTGCGAGTGCTTCGCCGTCGGGGTGAAAGTCCACCGGACGGGTGGGGTTGTCGCCTGTGGTGATTTCCTCACCGCTTGTCAGGTCCCACAAGCGACCGTGGTTGGGGAACTGGGTGTCGGTTCCTTCTCCGGGGGGAGGACCACCTTCCGCCATGCTTGGCCATATGGCCCAGCTGAAGTGGAGGAGGCCGAGATCTGGGTCGAAGCGCAGGTTTGTGATCCGGTGTTCCTCGTCCTCCTCCATCTCGTAGAAGTCGGGAATCGGGTAATGCTCCAGTTCCTGACGGGTCTCCATGTCCCAGCGGACGAGATTTTCCTGACTCACGAAGACAAGTTCCTCGTTGTTGGGGTCCACCTCGAAGGCGTACTCGTCCACGCTGCGGATGGTGTGTTCGAGAATTCCGGTTTCGGCTTCTCGAATACCGATGTTGGGTTTTTCGGCGGCGGCGATGTATGCGTCATCCAGGAAACGAGGGTGGGTGAAGTGGGTGACAAGATCACCGTCCCAGGTGGTGGTGAGCTCACCGGTGTCCATGTCGACCATTCCCAGTATCGGGAGTCGGTTCTCCAACCCACTGTCCGAGGTCACCTGGATCATCAGTCGGTCCCCTGAGGGGGAGAACTCTGCCGCGGTGACTGAACGAGGTTCCTCCAGTTCGTTCATCACACGTTCCGACTGTGGGCCGAGGTGTTCGAGGATCTCACCGGAAGGTACGTCGACGGTCGTGGCGGTCCCGTAGCGGAATTCTTCGTTGGAGAACTGGTCGGAGGTCCGTACCGCGACCATGCACCCGATGGGGGCGAAGACGGGGGATCCTCCGCCGAACACCTCGCCCACCGGACGCGCGATCTCCTCACCCTGACGCCAGTCCCACAGGGTGAGGCCGTGGTTGTAGCTGGTCACCGCAAGGAGGTCACCGTCGGGGGAGAAGGCGACCTGCATGGCGTCCAGGTCGTCGATCTCGTCGGAGGGTGGGGGAAACCCCGGGTCGTCCAGGCAACCGGCGTCGGTGATGAGCTCGGGGGTGTTGTCCTCCGCGGCCTCGGTGTTCTCCGAGGAATCGTTGCGGAGTGCCCACACCACGCTCAACCCCGCGACCAGGACGAGAGACATCCCGGCGGCGCTGAACACCAAGCCCTTGCCTGTGGCGGCCTTGCGTCCTTTCGGTCGAGCAGCGGCGACCGTGGAGAGGATCGACTCCCGGGAGCGGTCGATCACCGCCGCGACATCGGGCGGCCACGGGTCGGGCGTGGTGGGCCCACCGAGCATCCGCACCAGGTCGAGGGCGGTGGGACGCAGGGACGACGCCTCCTGAAGACACGCATCGACCAGACCGCGCAGTTGGAGCGGGAGCTGGTCGAGCCCACCGTCTCCGACCCCGGCCGCCCAACAGAGGACGGCGGCCCAGGCGTAGACGTCGATGGCGGGTGCGGCACCTCCCTCAGGGGCAGCGAACCCGGGGTGAGGGGCCTTGTCTTCCACCTCCGTCATGGCCCATTCGAAACCGGCGTCGGTGAGGGCCGCACCGTGTTCGGTGAGCAGGACCGCGTCCGGGGACAGTGAGGCGTGGGTCCGGTGGGTGGCGTGCAGGTCGGCCAGGCCCTGGGCGAGCGCGAGCGCAAGTGGGTGCAGGGCACCGGCGGGCAGGGGGCCGTGGGCATTGACGAGTCGGGTGAGGGTGGGGCCGGGGGGTCGCTCCACCGCCACCCAGGGGGTGGCGTGCTCCAGGTTGGTGTCCAGGACCGTGGCCACGTAGGGGCTGCGTAGTTCGCGGGCGCTCTCCACCCGATGGGCGAAAGCGGTACGGAACGCCGGCTCTGCGGTGTAGGTGGAACGTACGACCTTGAGTGCGACTTCACCGTGCTTGCGTGCGGAAGCCAGGTAGACGCGTGTGCACGCCTCCTCCCCCAGGCGCCCGAGCAGGGTGAACGGGCCGATACGCGGGGGGTCGTGCGGGTGGAGTGGGAACATGGGTTTTTGCCTCTGGTGGGGTCAACCGAGCCGGTCCAGTTCCCGGAGGTCCTCCGGGGCCAGGATCATGACGATCTCCCCGTCGACGTGGGCCGCGCTGACGACCTCACCTTCGGGGTGAACCGACATGTGCAGGGGGAGTTCTTCGCTTCGTGGTTCGATCTCCTCGGTGGTGGACGTGGGATCGTCACCGAATTCCCAGATCGCGAGGGTGGCGGAGTAGGCGCCGTCATCCCCGGGCTCGTCCTCCATGTAGACGGCGTACAGCCGATCGGCCAGGGGGTTGTGGAAGAACTCCACGAGGTTCCCGTCGGGTTCTTCCTCTTCGGGAGAGAAAAGCCAACCGTCCTCACCGCCTTCGACGAAGTCGTGGTGGACGGGGCCTTCCTCGTGGGAGAAGAACACCTGCCCGTCCCCGGCCAGGTGGATGCTTCGTCCGTGGGCACGGTGCCCGGAGAGCTGGTCGAACACCTTCTCCCCGGTTTCGGTGTCCCAGACCGTGGGGGCTCCCAACGCACTGGTGGCGGCGATGTGTTCACCCTCGGGGGAGTAGGAGACATCGACGCGTGCGGAGGAGTTGGGGTACACGAACACCGTTTCACCGGTGCTGGGGTCGATGTCGTAGATCGACCCTTCGTGGTCGTGTTCACCGTCGACCACGGTGATCACCTCCCCGTCGGGGGAAAAGGCGAGGTCCTGGATGTCGCGCCCTTCCGCGTACACGGTCTGCTCCCCTGTTTCCAGGGAGTACACGTACGCACCACGGTCGGTGCCCCAACCGATGAAGCAGTCGTCGGGGCTGAATCGGGGGGCGCTGTCCCCTTTGCGCTGGTGGGAGTTGATGAGGGCGAGCTCTTGGCCTGCTGCCCAGTCCCACAGGGCCACGCCGTGGCTTCCGGACACGGCCAGCACGGAGCCGTCGTGGGAGAACTCTGTGTACATGCGGATGGTGGAGGTGGGGACGGTCGGCTCGTCCGCGGCCGCTTCGACGAATTCGTCGGCCAGGTGCTCGGTGGGGTCGCACTGGTCACGTTGGACGGGTTCGTCGTCCTCCACAGCTTCCTCGTCCTCCGTGGCGGCCTCGGTGGTGGGGGAGAAGGGGTCGTGGAGCGTCCACAGTGTGAACCCGGCGAGGAGGGCAAGGGCGGCGCCCGCTGCGCCGACGGTGAGCAGACCGCGCCGTTTGGCGGAACGGCCGGCAACGGAGCGGGCCCACCGGTGGTCGTGGGCGACGGAGCCGACCACCACGACGGCGGTCGGAGGCAACCAGGTCGAGGCGGCGGGCGCGGGGACGACCGGGCCACCCAGGGCGTGGAGGACCTGGGCGGCGGTGGGACGTTTGACGGGGTCACGGTCCAGGCACGCGGCGGCAAGAGGACGCAAGGACTCGGGCACGCCGCTGAGGTCGGGGCCGACCTTGTCGGCCCGAAACAGCACGGAGGAGGGGTGTCCGTCACCGAAGGGCCCGGTGCCGGTGAGGGCGAGGACGAGGACGGCGCCGAAGGCGAACACGTCCACGGGTGGGCCGCTCTGTCGACCACGGATGATTTCGGGGGCCATGTAGCCGGGTGTGCCGACGGTTCCGGCGTTGTCGGGGCGGTGGGTGTCGGCCATGGCGCGGGCGATACCGAAGTCGATGACCTGGGGTCCGGCGGGAGCGATCATGACGTTGGCGGGTTTGAGGTCGCGGTGGGCCAACCCTTGGGCGTGCAGGTCGGTGAGGGCTTGGGCGATGCCCCGGGCCAGGTGGACGGCGGAGGGTTCGGGAAGGGGGCCTGCGGTGTCCACGAGGTGTTGGAGGGAGGGCCCCATGACGTACTCGGTGGCCAGCCAGGGGATCTCCGCGGAGGTGTCGGCGTCGAACACGCGGGGGATCCCTCGACCGCGAGCGCTGCGGGCGAGGTCGACCTCCTGGGCAAAACGTTCACGAAAGTCGGGGTCGTAGGCGTGTTCGGCGCGGACCACCTTGACGGCGGCGGGCCGGTCGTCACGGTCGAGACCGAGGTAGACGCGGCCCATGCCGCCGGCACCGAGCAGAGCGGCGATCCGGTAAGGGCCGACACGGCGGGGGTCGTCGGAGGTGAGGTGGCGCATGGGGGTTTCTCGGTCTCCTGGCACGGGGGTCCGTGACAGTTTACTGTGCACCCGATTTCGGGGAGTGAGGGGTGGAAGAGAGTGTTTCAGTACAGCTGTTCGGTGCTTTGTAAGGTTTTCGGGTCCACGAAGGTGACCCGGTACTCCAGGTCCACCACGGCCAGGGTTTCCCCGTCGGGGTGGACCGCCACCCACAGGAAGTCCGTGGCCCGGTCCTTGCCGGCTGCCAGGTCTTCGCCGGTTTCCCGGTCGAAGACGTGGACCGTGTATTCCTTGTCGCCGCCTTCGAGCACGTCGAACCAGGACACGTAGACACGGCCGGCGGGGGCGTCGACGGTCACGTCGAGCAGGGTCGGCAGATTGGCTCGTGCGTGTGCCGAGAAGTCGAAGGAAACCACCTCCGTCCCTTAGGTGTGGTCCCACCAGCGCAGGGAGTCCTGGTCGACGTGGACGACCTCGTCGGTGCCGGGAACGACCCCGAACCGTGTCTCGGTCGCTCCCTGGACGGTGGCCTCGGTTTCACCGGTTGTGGTGTCCAGGACGTGCAAGGTGTCGAATTCGTTGACGATCAGATGTTGGTCATCGACGAACCCCGGATAGTAGGCGGGTCCGGAGGCCACGGTGTTGATCTGTTCCCCGGTGGAGGTGTCGATGATCCCGACACTGTCGGCGTTGCCGCTGCCCTCCAAGGAGACCGCCATGTGTTGGCCGCTCGGGGAGAAGATCACGTGCTCTGCGGTGCGTGGGTCGACGTGCCAGGTACCGGAGTCGTCCGGTCCTTGCTGGGGACCGTGGTGCTCGGTGCTGGTACCCGTGGGAACGTCGTAGGTGTGGGCGACAGCGGCGGACACGTCGTCCTCGGTGATGCTTTCGGCCGCGGCGACGAAGCAGCCGGTGGGCGCGAAGGTGGGGTCCACGCCGGGGGAGGCTTCGTCCGCCAGTTGGGCGAGGGGTTCCTTTGCTCTCCAGTCCCACAGGACGGTGCCGTTGTGCCGTGAGGTCACCACGAGAGCGTCACCGTCGGGGCTGAAGGCCAGACCGTAGACCTCGTCGTCCTTTCCGGGGGTCAGGCTCTCGGGTTCGGGGTAGCCGGTGCCGTCCAAACATCCGGCGTCGGTGAGCAGCGGTTCGTCCTTGGTGTCCTGGGTGCTGTCGGGTGCACCGAGCAGCTGATCCATCCCCCACAGGGTGCCCACCCCGGCGACCAACAGCAGGGCCAGCACGCCCGCCCCCAGGGCGATCGTCCGGCCACGACCGGAAGGTCGCCGCGTCTCTTCGGAAACTTCCGGGCCGGTTCGGGTACCGGCCGCTCGTACGGACTCGTCGATCACCCGCCGTTGACGCTGCTCCACCTCGCCCACAGCGGCCCGCACCGGCGACGACCACGGCGGGGGATCCGTGGGGCCGCCGAGCATGCGTACCAGGTCGGCGGCGCTGGGACGCAGAGCCGGACTCTGCTTGAGGCAGGCCTCCACCAGGCCACGCAGTTGGAGGGGGACCTTCGGCAACCCTTCGGGGCCCTCCACCCCTCCGGCGGCCAACGACAGTGTCGCCGCCCACGAGAACACGTCCGTGGCGGGTGTGGCCCCGCCCTCGGGTGCGACGAAAGAAGGGTGGGGCGCCCGCCCCTCGGGGTGGGGAACCGCCCGCTCCAGGCCCGGGTCGGCGATCAGGGCGTGCTCGGCGGACAGCAGAATCCCGTCGGGCCACAGCGCCGCGTGCACCCGGCCGGTGGCGTGCAGATCGGCCAACCCCTGGGCCACGGCCAACGCCAATGGGTGCAGGGCGTCGGCGGGTAAGGGCCCGCGTTCACGCACCAGGTCGGCCAGGCTCGGCCCCGGAGGGCGAGAGATCGCCACCCACGGCACCGCCCCCTCCAGGTCGGCCGCACGGACCCGCCCCAGGTAGGGGCTGTCGAGCTCGTGGGCTTCCTCCACCAGTCGACGGAACGCTGCACGAAAGTTCGCATCGGTGGTGTACTCGGGGCGCACCACCTTGACCGCGACCGGTTCCGCACCCGGGACCGAGGCCAGGTACACGCGCGCGGAGGAGTCCTCACCGAGCCGGGCGTGCAACAGGTAGGGGCCGACCGACGGCGGATCGTGCGGGTGGAGGGCAAGCATGGGTGCTCCTTCGGTGGGTCAGGAACCAATACGTGAGTGCAGACGCATGGTGTCGGGCTCCACCAACCACACCGGACTGTTCACGATCGGGATCCCGGCGAGCACCCCGCCGTCGGGGTGGATCGTCAGCCCGCTCATGTACTCCTCGATGCCCAGTTCCGCACCGCTGGAGTACTCCCAGACGACGATGCCGTACTCCTCCTCGTCCTCGACGATGATCTCGCTCCCGGTGAAGGTGGCATAGACACGGTCGTCCGCCTCGCTGAACAGGACTTCACCGAAGCCGTCCTCCGGGGGTTCGGCGGCGGTGAACTCCTGACCCTGCCCGCTCAGGAAGTCGGTGACGTACACGGTGTCACCATCGGTGTGGACGATGTGGTCATCGGTCAGCTGCATGTTGCTTCCGAAACTGGCGATGTCGTCCTTGGCGGTGAAGACCTGTTCACCGCTGTGGACCTCCCACACACTCAGCCCGTCGAGGTGGTTGGCTGCGGCCAGGTAGTGGCCCGACGGTGACAGCAAAAGCGTGTGCGCACCGTCGTTGCCCTCGTAGGAGGCGACCACTTCACCGGTGTCCAGGTCGAAACGCTGCACGGACTGGTCTGCGCCGGTGCCCGACTCGGAAAGGAAGGCGGTCTCCCCGTCGGCGGCGAAGACGAGCGCGCCGACCTCGTTGCCCTCCCGGAAGGTGTGCTGTTCACCCGTTTCCAGGGTGTGGACATGAGCGCCTTCCTCGTTGGTGAACCCGACCCGACATTGGTCGGGGCTGAAGACGGGGGCCCCGCTCAACAGGCCGACCTCGATGTCGGCAAGAAGGGCGAGTTCTGTTTCCTGCGCCCAGTCCCACAGGGCCATGCCTTCGTCACCGGCCGCCGCCAGTACGTCCCCGTCGGGGGAGAAAAGGGTGGTGAACATACCCGTGGACGGGATCGTGGGGGTGCTTGCGGCGGCCTCGGTGTACTCGGAAGCAAGGTGTTCGGTCAGATCACACTTTTTCCGGTCACCGGGCTCGGCCTCGGGGGGTTCCTCGGTATCGAGGAAGGACACCGTGGCCAGGGTGCCCGCACCGGCCAGGAGCAGCAACGCCGCAGCACCCGCCCCGATCAGCGCGAGCCGCCGCCCCCGAGGCCGAGGCGTTGTGCCACCCGCGTGTGTGGTGGATTCGGAAAGGGGCGCCGAGCGCACCGCCTCCTGATATTCGTGGCCGATACGGTCGATGACCTCGACCGCGGGTGGTGGCAACCACGCATCAGCGGTGGAGAACGAAGAGATCGGGCCACCCAGGTCTTGCAGCACCTGGGCGGAGGTCGGCCGCCGGGCGGGGTCCTTGGTCAGGCAGGCGGTGACGAGCCCACGCAGGGAGTCGGGTACACCGGTGAGCACCGGCTCCTGGGTGGTGATGCGGTACAGCACCGCGGAAGGGTGCCCCTCACCGAACGGCCCGGTCCCGGTCAGTGCGTGGACGATGACCCCGCCCAGCGCGAACACGTCAGAGGCAGCCCCGGCCCCCTTGGCACGAACACTCTCCGGTGCCATGTATCCGGGTGTGCCGATGAGGTGTTCCTCGCCGTCACCTCGGTCCTCCCCCAGGGCGCGGGCGATCCCGAAGTCGATGACCTGGGGCCCCTGGGCGGCGAGCATGATGTTGCCCGGCTTGAGGTCACGATGCACCAGCCCACTGGCGTGCAGACGTTCCAGGGCCTGGGCGATCCCTTGCGCCACAAGGTGCACGGCCTGCTCCGGTAGGGGCCCGATCAGCCGCACCATGTCCTGCAAGGAGGGACCCATCACGTACTCGGTGGCCAACCACGGCATCTGCCCGGAGGTGTCGGCCGCCAGGACCCGTGGTGTGAAGTGGCCGTGTACCCGCTGAGCCAGGGCCAGCTCTTGAGCAAAACGTTCACGAAAGTCGGGATCGTAGGCGTACTCGGCACGGACCACCTTGACCGCCGCAGGCCGTCCGTGTGGGTCCAGGCCGAGGTAGACCCGGCCCATCCCGCCCGCGCCGAGAAGCGCAACGGTGCGGTAAGGGCCCACCTGGCGGGGGTCGTGGGGAGCAAGTGGCTGCATGGTGTTCTTCCGGTCAGTTCAGTTCGTCGACGGTGGAGAAATCGCTGTCGAGGACGACCAGGCCGGTACCGTCCCCCGAGACGGTCACGAGCGTTTCGCCGTCGGGGTGGACGGCGACGTACTCGTGGAGCATCACATCGTTGTCCCGGACCAGTTCACCGGTTCGGACGTCCCACACGCTGCCC
>DXDP01000134.1 GCA_019115445.1 Candidatus Nocardiopsis merdipullorum | reverse complement strand
CATCGGGCTCCTGATCCAGGCCCTTGCCGCCATGCCCACCGCATCTGACCCGCTTGGGCTCTCAGGTCCGACTGTCGCTTGGGTGCTGGGCGTACCTTTGCTGCTTTTTGCCGTCGGCTTCTTCGTGTACTCGTTCGCTCCAAGATCGCTGCTGGGGGTAACTGATCGAGGTGCCGTGGCAGAGTCCTGACTGAAGGTTCGGTGGAGGAGGAGGGGCCGGCCCGGCATCGGAGAAGAGCGAACCCTCTGTGTCAGGGGCCGCAGCCAGAAGAGCCTTCGGCGGGGAGGTCGACCGCTACCCATCGCGGAGTAAGAGCACCCAGGCGAACCTTTCCGGACACAACAACGGGCTGTGCGGTGACCACAGCTACGCATGAGATCTTATTGTTAGCTTAGCTAACACGTGAAGGGTGTAGTGTGGGCCATGCGACGCCGAGGCAGGCCTGTGAGGGTGGAACGCGACCTTCGATGCCTCGGTCGTGCATGCGTTCGAAAGGACATTCGATTCGGTCCGCTCCTGGTGGATGCGGAATTTCTGCGACGCCAGAAATGATTTCACCTCTTCATGTAACGAATGTATGGACCTGTGGAACCTGACTCTTTCCTGTTGCTACGGTCCTCTGACCGAGTTGTTGTAGAAGGGTCGTTATGGAGTTCTCCGAGAAAGTTTCTGCGCTCAGCGTCAAGGTACAGAACCAGCGAGAGATGACCCAGACCGAGGAGGCGGCGAAGAACGCCTTCGTCATGCCCTTCATCGCCACGGTTCTTGGGTATGACGTCTTCGACCCGAGCGAGGTGGTCCCCGAATTCACCGCCGATGTGGGGGTGAAGAAGGGCGAGAAGGTCGACTATGCGATCATGCGTGACAACGAAGTCAAGATGCTCATCGAGTGTAAGAAGACAAGCGGGCAGCTGACGGTCGAGAACGCATCACAGCTCTACCGGTACTTCTCCGTGGTCAATGCACGTATCGCAGTCCTCACCAACGGTGTTGAATACCAGTTCTACACCGACCTCGAATCACCGAACCGCATGGACTCCAAGCCGTTCATGGTGCTTGACCTCGGCGACCTCGATGAAAGCCTTCTGCCGGAACTACGTAAGCTGACCAAGGCCTCCTTCGACCTGGAATCGGTGATCGACGCCGCCGAGAAACTCAAGTACATCGGTGCGATCAAGCGCACCCTGGCGGAGCAGTTCCAGGAACCCGAGGACGAATGGGTGAAGTTCTTCGCCGGCCGGGTCTACGACGGAGCCTTCACCAAACGGGCACGTGAGCAATTCACCCCACTTGTCCAGGAGGCCGCCACCGCCTTCCTCGAGGACCAGGTCAACGGCCGGTTGAAGAAGGCGTTGGAGACAACACGCCCCCAGACCGAAGATCTGGAGGCGGTCAGTGGTGAGGAAGCGGCGGAGGAGAGCCTGAAACGCGACGACGGGATCGAGACCACCCTGGAAGAGCTGGAGGGATACCAGGTGGTCAAGGCGATCGCGTGCAGCGAAGTCAAACCCCAACGGATCGCCCACCGCGACTCCAAGAGCTACTTCGCCATCCTGCTCGATGACAACAACCGTAAGCCGATCGCGCGGTTGCGCTTCAACGCCAAGACGAGGAAGTACCTCGGCACCTTCGACGCAGACAAGAACGAGACCCGCCATCTGTTGGACTCGATCGACGAGATCTACCTCCACGCCGAAGAAATCCGAGAAACGGTACGAAACTACCTGGACTGACGCCCGGGCGGCATGGTCACCGTGCCGCTTTCCGAGACCGTCCCCAGGGCCTTTGCCTCTTGCGCGGGCCTGATGCCATCAGTGTCCGTGTCAGTCGTCTCGAGCGAGCTCGTGTCGATGAGGCAACAGCACGAAGGGCGCCATGAAAGTCACACTCCCCACCGGGGACATCGTTCAGATCACGCCGGCCATGGCCACGAGCGTCCGCCGTGCCACACCCGTACCGAACAACCCCTACTTTTGGGAGTTGCTTGAATACGATTCCACTCGGAGTATGGGCGCACTGGTTCAACAAGGCCTGGCTGTATACAGCGCCCGCCGGGACGGGTGGGTGCTCACCCCTTTAGGGATCGAACTTCTTGTCGAACTGCGACGCCTGTCGCACGAGAAGGAGGAGAAGAAAAACAGCGGGCGTATGCGCGGAAACAGCCCCTCCGAAACGGTCGGTCCCCGACGGGCCACCCTTCATCCCGAGATCAGCATGGACCAGGCAAGGCGCCTGCACCACGCATTGGAGCAACGAAGGGTTCGAGGGGCCACCGGTCGCAAAGGCCCCACGGCACCGGAGAAGTTCCTCGGCGGGGGAACGCCGAGGACGTTCTTTTTTGTCGTAGTTGGGTTCGTGTTGCTGTTCGTTCTGGCGAACCAGCCCGAGTTGTTCCTCCTGTTTGTGGTGGTCGCGCTCATAGGAGTTGTCTGGTGGTACGTTCGCCGACGAATGGCCCAGCAGAAGAGGCAACGCTTGCGCGCCCAAGACCCCGACCACATCGTCGCCGGGTTTCGAGGACGATACGTGGTCGCCGCCATGCTGGATCGGCCCTCCGACGTGCTACTCGGCCGTACGCAACGGGCAGTGGACACCGTGCTCGGTTCGCCGCTGCACCGACAGGGCCTGCTTTTGGATGAGGTCCGAAATCGTGTGGTTCTGGCCGACATCGAATGGTCCCTGGCCCTGAGTCTGGTCCAGCAGAGCAGGACTCGGGACAAGATCGACAGCACCCCCACACCAGGAGAGCGCAGCAGGCAGGCCGCCGAACGTGCCCGTGCCGTTCTGGCGGAGGACGTCGAAGAAGTCGAGGCACGTATCCGGACCCTGGAGGACTACGCCGACAAGGTACGAGCCGCCGAACTGGAAGAGCAGGACCAGCGTGCGGCCGCAGAGTTCGAAAAAATCGCCAACCAGGCAGCCGAGGCCCAAGCCGCTCACCCCCATCAGAACGAGGCGCTCACCTCCCTGGTCCAGGCACAAAATCTCGCCCTTCAGATCGAAGCTCTCTCCCCGGGAACAGAAGATTGACCTGGGTGAGAAATGCACATGCGGGAATGGACCGGAGGAGGAAACGGTCGTGAGGAGTTCACCACCACCATTGATCGATCCGAGTGCGCAGCGCGGATGTTTTCTGAAAACTCTGACTTGAACGATCCCCACGAATGCCATATACATACCGGCGACCACAGACGTAGAACGTGGTGACAGAAACGAGCGTACGTTGCAGAGTGGAAAAATAGAATCTCCTCCCCTGACCGATGTCCATCAGGGGAAGGCGTCTCGGTGGGCGGTGAGGAGGCATCGCAATCCCTGGTGTTTGCGAGCTTGTTGATACGTCGCCTGGAACAAGTGGAAAAGCTGCTGGAAGCAGAATAAATGGCCGACCGAACCCGCCCGATGATACGGGTTTTCATGCCCTGAACTACGGAATCGCCCCAGGCCCACTACCGTCTCAATACCGCCGTGCATCCTTTACTCGCCGCACGGTCCATCCCCCGCGGCACCCGCTCCGCCGCCTCCCATCTACCTATAGACCGGAGCACCACCGTGTCCTACCCCAGTGGCCCTCAGATGCCCTACGGCCCCCCGCCCCAGCCTCCGAAACAGGGCATGTCCACCGGCGCCAAAATCGGCATCGGGTGCGGCGGATGTTTTGGCATCTTTCTCATCTTGTTCATGTTCGTCGGGTGCGTGTCCGTACTTTCCAGCGACAATGGCTCCTCGTCCGAACCGGTCGCCGAATCCAGCCCTACTGAGGAGACGGAAGAGGAAACCGTCGAAGAAGAGGACGAGGACGAGGAAGAGGAGCCCGCCGAAGAAGAGGCTGAGGAGGAGCCCGTTGAGGAGGAGGCCCCCGCCACTGTTTCCGACGGCATCCACCGTGTCGGCGACGACATCGACCCCGGCCTCTACACCACCGACGGACCGGACCCTGACAGCATCGTGCCCATGTGCTACTACGCTCGCCTGTCCGGGCTGAGCGGTGAACTCGACGACATCATCACCAACAACAACATCGAGGGCAGCGGAACCGTGGAGGTGTCCGAGGGCGACGAGGCCCTGGAACTGTCCGGCGGTTGCGAGTGGACCCTCCAGGAGTGAGCATCCCTACGTATGAAGGTGGCCTCGGACGGTGCGAACGCACCGTCCGGGTGAGCCCCGCGCGAGGCTCGTTCGGTCTTTGTACGATCAAAATCCCTGTCGGCGTTGCTTTTCCGGGAGATCAAGGACAAGGTGCTTTACGCGACGCCGTGCTTGTGGTCGATAGTGCGGGCATAGATCTCCTCGGCGCGAATATCTTCGAGGGTCGCTTTGTGTTTTTTGTTGGGGACGAGGGAAAGTGCGACTGTTTTGCCCCTTGCCGTGTCACACTTGGTTTCCTTGCGTCGCCCACCCCTTTCCTTACTCCCTCCCAGAGCCATTTTCTGTGCCATACATGGCCCCGATGAGGGGGAACGTCGGCACGCCGGCCTGGTGGTACCTGTGCGGATACACCCTGGACACCTCCGCCTCCTGAGTTACAGGATTCTGTGCCAATCACCCACCACACTCGGGGGCGGCTGTCATCATGGAAGGGCCGCCCGCATGGCACCCGCAACGTTCAACAGGCCACCCCCTAAGCTTGAAAGAGATTCGGCATGACGATCCCCCCGTGTGAGGCGGAGGTGACGCACGGCATGATCTTCAGTCAGCCTGAAGACCCGCTGCTGCGCTCCGTGCTCTCTCTGTTCAGAGTTGCGCGGGACCAAGGGTGCGTCCTCAACCGGACCAAGGTCGCCAAACTTCTCTACCTGGCAGACCTTTCCGCAGTGGAGGAGGGCGGCGTCGCGTTCAGCGGCGCGACCTGGCGGTGGGAGAACTACGGCCCTTTCGACCCCGCTCAGTACCGTGTCGAGGACGCCTTGGTCGCCTCCAAGATCATCGAACGGACACAGGACCCCCACAGCCCGTGCGGGGAGATACGACTTCGCTTGGTCGAAGATGTCGAAGCCCCCTTGGGACCTGGGTCCCTCAACCGTGCTCGGCGAGGTCGTCGCTGAACACGGTGGCCGCTCCGCCGCTCAACTGAGAGACCTGACCTACGAAACCGCCCCCATGGTGCAGGCACAGACCGACGGCGAACGCGGAGTGCTCCTCGACCTGAATCGGGCCAGACGCCGCAAACAGTACGCCGCTCTCAAAGAACGCTACCGAGCACGAGCAGCCGAGAGAGGACCCGTTGAATCCGACCCCGGTGTGGGGGAGGATCTTCTGGCGGAAACGGCCGAACTCGCCGAAGTCCGTCGCCGCGCGAACAAGAAGGCGCTAGGTGAGGAGTGAAACCCCCGATCGAACGCGGCGGGATCTACTGGGTTCCCGACCGCCTTCTTGCTCTACCCCCTGACTACGACCGGGATCCGCATCACCGACGTGCCGTCGTGGTGATCAGTGGCGACGCCGAGAACGAGAACGAGGACTGGCCGATCGTCCTGGTGGCCCCTTGTTCGAGTCAGTCCACCCGTAAAACTCGGTACTGCGTCAAACTCGGCCAAGGCGTGGCCAACGTGCAGAAGAAGTGCTGGGTCCGTGTTGCGGCTGTGCAGCCGATGGCCAAGGACGAGCTCGGTGACTACGTTGCCCGGCTTCCCGCGCACCTGTTGGAGGACGTCTACTTCAATTTCGCCGAGTACACCGGCCAGGTCTGATCGCTATTTGATGAGAAGAGCACACCGGTTCTTCCACACGGCCCTGCCGGAGCCCCGCAGCCACCCACCATGAACCCCACCGCACCCATACCTGGTGGTACCTGTGCGACTACACTTTGGCCACCCTGGCCGGAGTGCCTGCCCCCACCTCACCACGGGCCTGTTCTGACCCGTGTGGGTGTCAATGACCGCGCAGGTTCTTTCGGCTCTGGCGCGATCGTCCGGGCATCGGTTCCGATGTCTGTTGCTTGAAGTACCGTCACCTACATGGACTCAACGGGTGACTGTCAAGGCCGCTGGGTGGTGCACGGTGAGCGCACCCTGTACGACAGTCCGTGGGTGCGCTTGGGCAAGGCCGACATCACCACACCTTCGGGGGACAGGTTCGAGCACCACACGGTGACCCTGCCCTCGGCCGCGATGATCGCGGCCCTGGACCAGGCCGAAGAGCACGTCCTGATGAGCTACCGACACCGGTTCGTCCCCGATGTGTGGGGGTGGGAACTGCCCGGAGGGCTTTTGGATCCTGAGGAGGCACCAGAGCAAACAGCTGTCCGAGAGGTGTTGGAGGAGACCGGGCACCGCATCGGTTCTGTGGAGCATGTGGCCACCTTCGAGCCGATGATCGGCACTGTTCGCAGCCCTCACCACGTCTTCGTCGGACGTGACGTCGAACTGGTCGCAGAGCCGACAGAGTTCGACGAAGGTGTCTACGAGTGGGTACCTCTGGCCAAGGTCCGCAGCCTGGTTGCGGAAGGGCGGGTGCAGAGTTCGGGCACCCTTGTCGCCCTACTGCACCTACTCACCCTTTGACAGAGCTCGAAGCTTCAGAAGTCAGGCCAGACGGGCACGTAGCGCCCCAGGGCGACGCTGCCGGCTCGGGCCCACAGGACCGGCGGGTTCGTAGCACCCTTCAGGCTCCTTCAACGGCGCCCATCCCTTTCCTTGTCCCCTTCCAGAGCCATTTTCTGTGCCATACATGGCCCCGATGAGGGGGAACGTCGGCACTGCTCATGCAACCGGTTCAGGAAGAGCCGGCGATCTGGGCGATCTGTTCGGGCGTGTGCTCGATCGCCGTCCCCAGGTCGATCACCGCGCACAACCGGCTCTCGGGCGCGGCCAGGTACACGAACCACTGGGTGGGTGCACCGGTGAGGAAGCGACGCCGGAACTCGTGGGTTTTCTGCCCGTTCCACAACGGGTCGTACCACCGGGCGTCCAAACACATCATCACCGGAACCGGGTCGGGTGCGGGCAGGTCGAACAACGCTTCGTGATCCATCGGGGGATCCTCACGATCGCAGGGAGCGGGTGAGGTCACAGTAACCACCCGTGCTCACACCCACAGCCGTTTGTCCGACTTCTCCTGGTGCTTGTTCACCCTGTCGCGGCGGCGAATCGGTCCTGCATGGAGGTGTCTGTACCTCGACCTGATCGAGACGGTGGTGCTGTGCTTCGGTGAAACGGGCCGAGCGAAATCCTGTGGAACCATGCGTGGGTTCACCGCGCCAGTGGTCCCACCAGGCACTTCGGCCTCTCATCGATCGGTGAGCTCCGAATGTTTCAGAAATTTTCTGGAAAGCACACCTTGACTTCCGGTGAGTTTTCGCTCACATTCAACGGCAAGAGCAAGGACGCTCACGCCTCTCGGGCGACTTCGACCCCCGAAGCAGTCTCAGCAATGCGTCGGATCGCCCGGGCAGATGTTAGCGCTCACTAATCTGTATGCAGGCCCAGGGGCCACGGTGCACCCCTCGGGGCGGGCCGTGGGCCCCGGGCTTTTGGAGGAAGAACCATGTTGACGTTGAGTAGATCTTCGATCGCACTGCTCTTCCAGCCGCGAGGGCGGTTACTGCGGGGCTTTGCCGCCGGCGTGATGGCCATCATGGTCGGTGGTGCCGGCGCCGTGATGATGCCGACGTCCACCGTGGCGGCGACGGACGACACGTGCGCCCTTCCGTCGACCTACGACTGGACATCGACCGGCCCGCTGGCACAACCGCAGCCGGGTTGGGTCTCGCTCAAGGACTTCACCCACACCCCCTACAACGGCCGGCACCTTGTCCATGCCACGACCCATGACACGGAAACATCATGGGGCTCGATGAACTTCGACCTCTTCGACGACTGGTCCGACATGGACTCGGCCCACCAGAACCCGATGCCCTTCTCGGCCGTGGCACCGACGCTCTTCCACTTCGCCCCCGCAGACATCTGGGTACTCGCCTACCAATGGGACGGCCCCGCCTTCTCCTACCGGACATCGACCGATCCCACCGACGTGAACAGCTGGTCGTCGGCGCAGACACTCTTCGACGGAAGCATCGACGACTCCTCCACAGGCCCCATCGACCAGGCACTCATCGGCGACAGCACGCACATGTACCTGTTCTTCGCCGGAGACAACGGCAAGATCTACCGGGCCAGTATGCCCATCGACGACTTCCCGGGCAGCTTCGGCTCGACCTCGACGACCATCATGTCCGACAGCACCAACAACCTGTTCGAAGCAGTTCAGGTCTACAACGTCGAGGGCGAGGACCAGTACCTCATGATCGTCGAAGCGATCGGTGAGCAAGGAGACCGCTACTTCCGCTCGTTCACGGCCACCAGCCTGGACGGCACGTGGACACCGCAGGCCACCACCGAGAGCAACCCCTTCGCGGGGCAGGCCAACAGTGGCGCCATCTGGACTGATGACATCAGTCACGGTGAGTTGATCCGTACCGACCCCGACCAGACCATGACCATCGATGCCTGCAACATGCAGTTCCTCTACCAGGGACGCTCCCCCGACTCCGACGGCGACTACGATCTCCTGCCCTACCAACCCGGTGTGCTGACACTGCAGCGCTGACAGGAAGTGTCGGACTGTCGGGTCGGCCTGGAACGTGTTCCCAGTGCTGGAGACGTCCACTGTTCGGGGGAACACCCGTCCATCGTGTTCCCCCGAAACACCACACCCGACCGGGGGGTCGGTGCCCGTGTCCGGTGAAGGGCCCGTGATCATCGACAGGGCGGACATCGGCGTACCCCCTCCCGGAGTCACTTTCTGTGCCGTCCATGGCCCTGGGGCGGGGGGTGTTGGCACATCGGGGGAGGACCACGGTTCGTAACGCCCGCGCAGCCACCCGGGTGCTCCACCTGGCGGGTTTCCCATGTGGCACCCCCAGGGCTCGGCTTGCAGGGTGAGGGCCTGTCCGCCGGGCCCGTGTTCGACTCGGCCCCTCAGGCGCAGGGAAGCCCCAAGGCCAGAGGCCTCACCGTGGTCTCGGCCTCACCTGCGGTGGTCATGGAACCTCCAAAGCGCTCGGCTCCCCTTCCTGGGAAGGTTGTGGATACCGGTCAAGGGACCGAACGGAGTGCAGAACGATCGGCACCAGGGAGGTCACCACCACGAAGACACCCCCGAACGTGGCGATGAACGGGATTCGACCGGTGTCTGCGATCAGGAAGCCGGCCATCATCTGCCCCGCGGGCATCATGACGAACGACGCGAAGAAGTCGAGTGCGAAAACCCGGCCCAGGTACTTCTTCGGAACACCCCGTTGCATCGCGGTCGTCTTGATGACGTCGAAGAACTGGGTACCGGCCCCGGCGACCAGGGAAAGGGCGAAGATCACCACCACCGGGAACGGAAACGCCAACGAAAGACATGCCAGACCGAACAGGGCCAGGCCCACAAGGGCCCAGGCACCGGGTGCTCTCAGCTTCCGGCCGATCGCACCGGCCACGGTGGCGCCCAGGAGCCCGCCGACGGCGAAGACGGACAGAACCGTTCCGTACAGGGACAGCGCGTCGTAACGTTCGGTGGAAACGACCGGCAAGATGACGAACCACGGGCCCACCGCGACCAGTACGTGGAGCACAGCCACGACCTGGAGCACCAGGAGCCAGCGGATACGAAGAATGATTCTGAAGCCGTCGATGGCGTCGGTGAGGACCGAGGTCTTGTCGTCGCGGGGTGCGGCTTTGAGTTGTGCGGCGTCGGCCACGCGCCAAAGTGCCAGGATGCCGGCTGTCGAGGCGACGAAGGCGGCGATGTTGAGCAAAAGGGCGGGACTGACACCGATACCGGCAACGAGCACGGACCCCAGGGCCGGCCCCACCATCTGCACGACGGAGTTCAGCATGTTACTGGCCGCATTCGCCGATTCGATGTCCTTTTGCGGAACGATCGAGGGAATGGTGCTGTCGTAGACCGGTTGGAACACGGACTCACCCGCGCCCATCACGAAGGTGACGGTGACCAGGAGCCAGGCCGGGGCGTCCGTTCCCACGAGGAACAGCAGGACCACGGAGGTGCATCTGATGACGTCGCTGGACAGGAGCATCGCGATCTTGTTGAACCGATCCGCGAGCACCCCTGTGAGGATGATCAGCAAGCACATGCCGACGAAACGCGCACCGAACACGACCCCCAGGGCTTGGGCCATGTTGTCACGTTCGGCGAGGATGGCCACGATCGCCATCGGAAAGATCGCGGAGCCGATGAGGGCGATGAGTTGCCCGCCCCACAGAAAACAAAAGCTCGTGTGTGCGAAGGCGCCGGGTACACGTATCCTCCATCGAGGAGGGGATTGGCGAGCCATGGAGTCGATTTCTTCGCGCTTCACGTCCTCAAGGTCGTCGAGGTCGATCGCCGTGCCCTCGTCCGGTGACTTGAATTTCTTCGACCTCGAGAATTTCGATCTCGTTGAGCAGAATTGTGCTCTGGGGCGTCGCCAAAGACTTGTCACACATGGTGAGTCCTTTCTGCTGCTGGTCTGAGCACGAAGATGCGCCCCAAGATCATTTGTGCACGTCCTACGGAGAATGCGATGACGATATTTTTCGTCACCCCAGGAACGATAGCTGATTGCACACCGTTATCACCAGAGAGATTGCAAGTATCAGCCCTCGGGAAGTGGCCGATACCGGTCAGAAAAGTGGCGAGGAGGAGATCGACAGTTGCAAAACACATCGGGTGACCTTCGAAGAGTCTCACCACCGGACAGCCTCATCGGCGCACACCCCTTTCCGTACCCCTCCCGGAGTCACTTTCTGTGCCGTCCATGGCCCTGGGGCGGGGGAGCGTCGGCACCCAGGGGGACTTCGACCCGACCACGAGCAATCAGGCCCGGATCAGGTGACTGTCGAACCCGGAGGCGACGAGCAAGGTGTAGGCCTCACGCACCTGTTGGGGAACGTGCTGCTCGACGGCGAACCCACGCGCGGGGTACTCCATCACCCGTTGAAGATCACCGACCATCATGGCGATGACCAGCCCGGCATCGCCGATGCCCGTGACGTAGTCTGCAAGGCTCAGCGACGCGGAGGTGCACACCACCTCCACCTCGGGCCACAGCTTCCGGGCGGTGGCAAAGGAACGCCGCTCCATGTAAGGCATGCAGATCAGCAACACGGTGGTGGGGAAAATACCGGTAGCGGCCAGGACCTGTGTGGAAAAGGTGATGTTCTGGCCGGTGTTGGACGCCTTCGGTTCCAGCAGGATCGCGGAGTCGGGCACACCGAGTTCCAGGGCGCGTTCGCGAAAGTGCACGGCCTCCCCGCGCGGGAACACCTTTGCGGTGGAGGGGCTGTTGCCACCGGTCAACACCAGACACGGAAAGAATCCGCGGTGATACAGCTCGGCGGCGTGGTCGGCGACACCGGCGTCGTTGCACCCCAGGGCGATGGCCGCATCACACGGTCGCAGGCGGTGATGCATGTGGTGGAAGTTCCAGATCAGCTCGGCGTGCTGCCACTGCTCCGGGGTGATGGTGGGGCGCTTGAGTCGGTCGGTGGAGTTCATACCCTTGTGGTTCCCTTGAGCTTGACGCGGGGCAGACGGCGCCGGACGGCGCAAGCCTCAGCGTCCCGGTCGATGCCATGTGGTGAACCACCGCAACAGATACTCTGCCGGGCCGTAGCGGTGACTCTTCAACCACCACACGCTCACAGCCACCTGTCCGGTGAAGACGACAAAGGCGAGCAGAAACAGCAGAGGCGGAGACACCTGGCCGGCGAGTCCGAGGCCGACCCCGGTGAACAGGATGATCCCCACCACCGACTGGGCCAAGTAGTTCGTCAACGCAATGCGGCCGACCGGCGCCAAAACCGTGCGAATCCACGCCGTTCCCGGCGCATGCATGAGCCGTACCAACGTCGCCACGAATGCGGCGGTCAGGAACGGTGCGGTCAGGACGCTCACCGTTGTCCCCCATGTGTTGCCGGCGGCCCCGAGCGCGGCATAGACGGCTCCGCCCGCGAGCCCCACCGGAAAGCCGATCCACTGGGCTTGTCGCAGGAACGATTCCTGACCGGTCAGGTCCGAGAACAGACGCCGTCGGGCCGCGACCATGCCCAGCAGGAACATCGCCAGCGCCGTCGGACCCTGGAGTGATGCCGCCTGGAGGACGAGGAGTTGGAGTCCGCCGATGTTGTGGCCAATGATTTCCGCCGGTGACCCCAGCATGGCCTGTGTCTGTACAGCGGCCGACGAGAGCGCTTCGTCGTATGTGGGCATGAAGGCCGAAAGGTCGAGGAACAGTGCGCCGGCCACGAGGGAGACAACCACGGCGGCGTAGACCACACCGGCCGTGCGCAGGGCTGTCCTGTCGCGTACTCGGTGCATGGCGAGCAGCACAAGACACACCACCGCGTAGGTCGTCAGGACATCCCCTCCGTACAGCAGGACGATGTGTCCCACACCGAGAACGAAGAGCCCCACCACCCTGCGCATCATGCGCGGCACGAACTCTGCTCCGGCGCGCTCGGCGGCGTCCATCTGCAGGACGAAGCTGTAGCCGAACAAGAAGGAGAAGAGCAAGTAGAACTTCATCGAGAACAAGGCCGCCACCACGAACCGGGTCGCTCCGTCGAGTGGCGAGGAGAACGACGGATCCTCGACCAGGTTGCCGGGATGGGCCGAGGCCATGAACGTGATGTTGACGACGAAGATCCCCAGTAGGGCGAACCCACGAAGGGCATCGACGTCATGTACCCGCCCGCTCACCACGGGTCCTCTTGTGACTGTGCGGTTGATCATGCCAACTATGTTGTCACATAAACTATATGTAGTAAAGTTTATTGTGTGTAGGGTAGGTCCGCGTTCGTGGAAGGATCGGTTGCATGAATGACCTTGCAGTGCCCGACTTCTTCCGACGGCTCTGGCGGCTGCCGACCGTCCCCCACCGGAGGGGCCGCAAGCCCACCCTGGATGTCGAGACGGTGGTCAACACAGCTGTCCGGCTGGCGGACGAGGGCGGACTGGAAGCCGCGACGCTGCCCAAGGTGGCCGAGGAGTTGAGCGTGACCGCCATGTCGCTGTACCGACACGTCGGTTCCAAACACGAGCTGCTCCAGCTCATGATGGATGCGGCCAGCAAACCGGGTACACCCGCGCCGGACGAGCCCTCCGGGTGGCGAGACGGACTGCGACGATGGGCCGTCGACCTTTGGTCCCTCTACCGTGTCCGACCATGGCTTCCCCACGTACCCATCTACCGAGCACCATCCGGCCCCCACCAGATCGCTTGGCTCGAACGGGGCTTTGAGCAATTGGCGTCGACGGAACTCGACTGGAACGAAAAACTCACGGCGCTCACCCTGCTGAGCGGCTTCGTGCGCCAGTCCGCCCTGCTCCAGCAGGAGCTGGCAGAGGGTCGCCAGGCCGACCAGACGCAAACCGAGAGCGAGCGCGAGTACGAGGCGGCACTACAACATCTTGTCGACGCGGAACGGTTTCCGCAGACCGCGGCGATGCTCGCTTCCGAGGTGTTCTCGAACGAAAAACCCGCACACGAGGAAGCCGACCAGGACTTCTTCGGCGGTCTCGAACTCGTTCTGGACGGACTCGCGGCCCGGGTGGAGGCCGGCTGACCCAGCTCTTTGTTCCGGGTGCCCCGCACGTCCGCCCCGGACTGGCACACCCGTATCGCGCGAAGAGAGGTTTTGATCCCGTGGGGGACGTATCGACCACCCCGGCGACCCCCTCTGTGTCAGGTTCACGTGGGCCACAACCACCTGGACCGAGACGGCCAGTACACGCCCCGCCCACTGTCGCCGAGCGGGCGGAGACGAATGTCCTTCGGGATCGGCTCAGAATCGTTCCGGGCGGTTTTGGGGAAGGCCTGGCTGCTGGGCGTAGCCGCGACTGCGTGAACGACCCTGTGGGTGCTTTCCTGGATGGTGCTTTCCGCTGGTCGGTGCCTTGGGCTTGCGCTCGTTGCGGTGTGGGTCCCTCATCGCGGCCAGGGGCGTGCTGCGTTCCGTGTCGACATCATGGAGGTACCGCCTGCCACCAGGTCCGGGTAGTCCCGGAGCTGGACGGCGTCGGCGAAGTCGTCGGTGGAACGCATGAGCGCGTTGTGTAGTGGGCGGAACCGGAACAGGGCGTTGCGCGCGTGGATGCCTGTGCGGGTGCGCGGCGCGAGGAAACGTCCGGCGTTGCCCTTCCGAGCGACCCGGGCATAGCTGCCCATGATGCGGTCGTAGGCGCGGTAGGCGGCCCGGTGCTCTCCGTCTGCTGCGAGCAGCTCCCCGGCCAGTACATAGGCGCCGACCACGGACAGGCCGCTGCCGAAACCGCCCAGTGTGTTGCCGTAACCGGCGTCGCCGACCAGCGCGACGCGGCCCCGGGTGTAGGAGTCCATTTCGACGCGGGAGAGCGTGTCCAGGTGGAGGTTCTCGGAGTCGGGCAGGTCCGCGAGCAGACGGGGGACCTCCCAGCCCGCTCCCGCGTAGGACTCGGTCAGGAACCGTTTTTGCGTGGCCGGGTCCGCGTGCCGGTCGTGGGGCCGCTCGGAGGCGAACACGAAGAAGGCGGGTGCCTTGTCACCGCCGGCGGAGACCATGCGGCCGGGCTCGTTGTACATCAACCCGGGGCCGGTGGCGGCGGGCGTTCCGGGAAGGGCGGGCGCGTGCGGGAGGTCGGCGAGCGCGTAGTGGTAGCCGAGGAAACGCACGTGCTCCTCCTCGGCCCCGAATGCCAGGCGGCGCACGTTCGAGTGGATGCCGTCGGCCCCGATCACCAGATCGAAGGTCCGTTCCTTTGCGCGCTCGAACGAGACCCGTACACCGTCGCTGCTTTCTTGCAGCGACGTGATGGAGTCGTCGAACAGGTATTGGCAACCGGTCCCCACCGACCCGTGGAGGACCTTGGCCAGCTCGCCGCGGCCGATCTCCAGGTCACCGCCGGTGAACTCACCGGGCAGGGTGGCTATGGGGCGGTTCTCACCGGTCACGAAGACGATGTCGGAACCGCCGGTCTCCAGGGCACGAAGCTGTTCGAGGACCCCCATGCGGTCGAGGACGTCGAACTGTCGAGCCCCCTTGAAGTCCACGTTCTGGCCGCCTGTGCGCAGGGCGGAAGAGCGCTCCACGACGGTGACGGCGCATCCGTACCTGGTGAGCCAGTGGGCGGTGGCGGCCCCGGCGATACTGGCCCCCGAGATCAGGACTCGGATCCCCTCGATGTTCGGCATGGCGGCACCCTCTTCTGTGTCCGGCAGATACTGTT
>DXDP01000133.1 GCA_019115445.1 Candidatus Nocardiopsis merdipullorum | reverse complement strand
TTCTGCGAGACGGTGAGCACCCCCCCGCCGTTTCATGTCCCGGATCACCTGCCGTTCGGACACCCCCGACAGCAGGTCATCGGCCCACCTTTGGATCTCGGCCTTCTCGTCCGGGCGGGCCCTGCCCATGTCCAGCACGGGGCGGTCCTCGTAGATGCGCTCCATGGGGGTGCCTTGGGGTTGGTGCACACGCTGCGGACCCGCCCGGTGTCCACCCCGAACCCGTAGGGGCGCACCCCGCCCCCGAACGCACCCGTGCGGGCCTGGCGCTTGCGCGCCAGCGCGACCCGGTCGCCGCGTTCCTCGCTCTCCCGCTGTCCTTTGAGGGTGTCGGCCAGGAACTCCTCACGACCGGCGGCGCGGTGGAGGTTGTACTCCCCGCCCTTGGAGAAGGAGAACAGGCGCACCCGGTGCTTGATCGCGAGCTTCATGAAGGCGATGGCCTCCTCGATCTCGCGGTGCAGCCGGTTGGCGTGCCAGAACGTCACCGATCCGATCCGGTCGGCGGCGATGTCGGCGCACAGCCTCAGGTAGTCGGGGCGCTGCACCCCGGTGAAGGCGGAGATGTCGTTGTCCTCGTAGTGGCCCGTCAGCGGGCGGCCCATCTCGGCGGAGAAGTCGGTGTTCTCCTCGTGCTGGGAGTCCACGCCTTCGGCGGCCCCGGACTTGTCCAGCGAGATCCGGCAGTAATCGACGTCGTTGCGGTCCTGGTGGGGTGCGGTGTGGGAGGTCATATCTCCAATATGCGCCCCAAAACGATAATGGGGAAGTCGACCACGATGCGTCTGGTGTTGGGGCTGGAGGGCCCCACGTCCGGCAGCGCACGGGTGGGCGGACGGCGCTACCGCGAGTTCGCCGATCCCATGCGGCGAGTGGGCGCGATGTTGGACACCGAGGCCATCTGGCCCGGCATGACGGGGAGGTCCCACCTGGAGTGGTCGGCGCGGGCGGGTGGTGTGTCGCGCCGTCGGGTCGACGAGCTCCTGGAGACCGTCGGCCTGGCCGAGGTCGCCCACCGCAGGGTGAAGGGGTTCTCCCTCGGTATGCGTCAGCGCCTGGGCATCGCGGGCTCCCTGCTCGGTGATCCGGGGGTCCTGCTCCTGGACGAGCCGGTCAACGGCTTGGATCCGGAGGGTGTGCGATGGGTCCGCGACCTCGTGCGCGACCTGGCTTCCGAGGGGCGCACCGTTCTGATCTCCAGCCATTTGATGAGCGAGATGGCCGGCACCGCCGACCGCGTGGTGGTGATCGGTTCCGGACGGCTCACTCGACGTGACCGGGGGCGATGCCGCCCAGGTCGGGGAGATCTCCGCCCGGCACGGCTTGGTCCTGCACGAGTTGGTCCAGGAGCGAGCACGGTTGGAGGACGTCTTCATGGAGCTCACACGGGAGGCCTCCGAGCACCGCTTCACCGAGTACACCACCGGCTGACCCACCACACGAGATCTCGGAGAGACACCATGAACTCCACGCACGTCCCCGCCCGGCCCGCGGCACCCGGCATCGCGGCCACCCTGTCATCGGAGTGGCGCAAGCTCTGGGCCCTGCCCTCCAACCGGGGCATCCTGATCGCAGCGTTCGGATTGTCCATCGGCATCACGCTCCTCATGACCGCGTTCGGCGATACGGAAGCCATCGGCAGAGAGCAGGACGAGAGCCGCTACAGCGTCATCTTCTTCGGTAGCACGCTCGCGGTGTGGGTGTTCTGCGCGCTCGCCGCGAACATCGTGGCCGCCGAGTACCGAAGCGGGGCGATCACTCTCACTCTGATCGCGACGCCCCACCGCCGACGGGTCCTGACGGCGAAGCTGATCATCGTCTCGGCCTCGGCGCTCGTGGGTGGGCTCGCGATCTCCCTCGTCAATTTCGCGCTCACCCAGACCTTCCTCATGGCGGCCGGAGGACCGAGCGTCAGTCTGTCGGACCCGGGCGCGTTGCGTGCCGTACTGCTCTACATTCCGGTGTCCGCGTTCGCCCAGTCCCTGCTGGCCGCGTGCGCCGCGGTCGTCCTGCGCAGTGCGCCCGGTGCCGTCGTCTTCACGGTCCTTCTCGGGGCCGTGCCCATCGCCCTCGCCTCGTACCTGGGTACCTGGTGGAGCGAGACCGTCCCCCGCCACATGACGGGCGCCGCGGCCGAAAGTCTTGCCGGGCTCGCCGTACCGGGCACGGCAGGCTATCTACCGGCCCTGCCCGCCGCCGTCGTCGTCATTGTGTGGAGTGCCGTGTTCACCGCCGTGGCGATGGTGGTGTTCACCCACCGTGACGCCTGAAAAGTGGTGATCCGGGTTCTGGCTCACCCGGCCTTCGTGCTCGTTCTGGGGATGAGCCGAGGCTCCAGGACGACCGTGCGGTGCTCGTGGCCGGGGTCGTGGTTGATCTCTTCCATCAGCATGGCCGTGGCGATCCGCCCCATCTCCTCACCGGGCTGACTGATCGTGGAGATGGGGACCACGTGGTCCGAGGCGAAGTGGTTGTTGTCGTACCCGATGACCAGCAGGTCCTCGGGTACCTTCACCCCCTCGTAGAGCAGGGCCTGCACCGCGCCGGCCGCCAGGGCGTCCGAAGCCGCCACCAGGGCATCCGGGCGTTGTTCCGGGGGAAGAGCGGCGATGCGTGAGCCCACGGACAGGCCCGCGGGCACGGTGATGCGGTCGGTCTCCCACACCTGAAGACTCACCCCTCCGCCGGCTCGGGCCACCGCCTGTTCGACACCGCGCAGGCGCTCTTCCAGAGCGACCAGGGAGAGCGGCCCGCCCGCGAACAGCAGGTTCCTGCATCCGGCGTCGATGACGTGTTGGGCCGCCAGTCCGCCGCCGAGTTCCTCGTCCACGACGACACCGCAGCTTTCACCCTCGACCCCGGGCCAGTTGACGTAGACGACCGGTAGTTTGCGTCGCCGCACCTGTTCGGCGTGGTCCATGGGGGCGTCGAGCGGGGCGAGGAGGATGCCCGCGACCCTCGATTCCTCGAACAGGTCCAGGTAGGAGTCCTGTTTGGCCAGGTCGACATCGCTGTTGCCGAGGAGGAGCCGTACCGCGTCCTGGTCCGCGACCTGTTCGGCCCCGCGCACGATGTCGAGGAAGTACGAGTTCGCCAGATCGACGATCACGAAGCCGATGGTGTCCGCGCGGCCGACCACGAGTGAACGTGCGACGTGGTTGCGCACGAACCCGAGTTCGGTGATCGCCGCCTGCACTCGCTCGTGTGTGACTTCGGACACCACTGAGGGGCGGTTGAGGACGTTGGACACGGTGCCGCGAGAGACACCTGCCTGCCGGGCGACGTCCTCCATCGTGGGTGTGGCGCCGTCCCCGTCTCCACGTGTTGGGGGGTTTTGTGCTGACATGTTAGGCAACTCCCAGGGCGTGTTATTGCGAACATCACATTAGACGGTCTACTATTTGGAGCGCTCCAAGGCTTACGTCCGACCTCATGGCGCAGCTTACTGTTGGAGCGCTCCAAACAGTTCACGGAATGAGTGCCCCGAGTCGGTGTCCCCTAGTCACGGAGGAGAAACCATGGCGTCACCAGGAACAATCTTCCGCGCCGCCACACTTGCGGTGGCCGGAACGACCGTCTTCGCCCTCACTGCGTGTACGGGAGGCGGAGGGGCCGAACACTCGGAATTCAGCCTTCTCATCAACACCGAGAACAACGAGATCCCCTCGGTGCTGACCACCCTGTCCGAAGGGGTCTGCAGCGACCAGAACAACGCCCTTCCCCTCGAGGTCGAGACCGTCCCCCAAACCAACCTCGACCAGCAGCTGCAACTGCTGGCCGGCCAAGGCGACCTGCCCGTGCTCTACTCCGCGGGCAACGCCCCCGCACTGACCGAGGAACTCGCCGACTCCGGGCACGTGATGGACTTCGAGGAGTCCCTCACCGACCTGGGGGTGATCGACCGGGTCGAACCCGCGGCCATCTCCACGATCGAGAACCTCTACGGGGGCTTCCACGTTCTGCCCTTCGAGTACAACATCGAGGGGATCTGGTACAACAAGGCGCTCTTCGAGGAGCACGACCTCGCGGTCCCCGAAACCTGGGACGAGCTGGTCGCCGCCGCACAGACCTTCTCGGACGCAGGGGTCCTTCCCTTCTCCGCCAGTGGCGAACAGGGATGGCCCATCACCCGGTTCATCGGCAACTACCTGTACCGGGACCTCGGCCCGGACGCGATGGAAAGGATCGAGTCCGGTGAGGCCGAACTCGACGATCCCGAGTACGTGAGGGCCGCCCAGGCCGTGGCCGACCTCGGTGAGGCGGGCTTCTTCGAGGAGGGTGTCGGCTCCATCGACATGGACACCTCCACCCACCAGTTCCTCACCGGCGATGCCGCGATGTTCTACATGGGCAGCTGGGCACTGAGCGACTTCAACAACGAAGAAGGCAACGACATCGGTGCGGAGAACATCGGTTTCATGCCCTTCCCCGAGGTCGAGGGCGGTGAAGGAAACAGCGACCAACTCGCCGCCAACGTCGGTCTGCCCGTGACGATGAACGCCCAGGCCCTGAACGAGGACACCGGATCCTGGATGAGCTGCATCGTCGAGAACTACGGCACCACCGGGTTGGAGCAGGAGAACCGCATCTCCGGCTTCACCCTCGGCGAGGAGCCCGAGGGTGTTCCCCAGCTCACACAGGACGTGCAGGAACTGGTCACCGACACCGACGAGACCGTGCTCTGGTTCGAGGCCCTGTTCTCCACCGAGGCCACCGACACCAGCCAGAGCAACGCCGCTCCGTTGGTCACCGGATCCCTCACCCCTGAAGAGTTCATGACATTTGTGCAGGCCGATCTCTTCTGACCCGGACCGCAGTGCGGGGGCACAGGGCGAGCACCTCGTTCGTGCCCCCACACAGCCGACAAGGATTCACCATGAAGCAGGTTCTCGGTGACAAGAGGGCGATTCTGACCCTCGTGGGTCCGGCTCTGATCGTCTACACGGTCGTGATGCTGGTCCCGGTGATGTGGTCCCTCGGATACACATTCTTCGACGGAAACGCGATCACCGGTTTTCGATTCACGGGCCTCGACAACTTCACCCGACTGTGGGAAGACACCAAGGTCCACGACGCCTTCGTGTTCACCCTCAAGTACGCGGCCGTGGTCACGGTCGGACAGGTACTCATCGGCTACGGCCTGGCCCTTCTCTACGTCTTCGTTCTACGCCGTTATTCCGCCACGGTCAGGACGTTGCTCTTCTTCCCCATCGTCCTTCCCACGGTCGCGGTCGGGCTGCTGTTCCAGCAGCTGTTCTCCATCGCCCCACAGACCGGTCCGGTCAACTCGTTCCTCAACATGCTCGGCTTTGCGTCGATCGACTGGTTCGGGGACGGCGGCAGTGCCTTCGTGGTCATCGCGGTCATGGACATCTGGCGGTCGATGGGTTTTTACGGGGTGCTCCTCTACGCAGGTCTGGTGGACATCCCCGAGGACGTCCTCGAGGCGGCACGCACGGACGGGGCAGGCCCCTTGAGGTTGGTGCGTCACGTGGTTCTGCCGCTCTCCTGGCCCGTCCTGGTCTCCGCCGTGATCTTCAGCATCAACGGAACACTCAAGGTCTTCGACAGCATCATGGCGTTGACCGACGGAGGACCGGGCACCTCGACCAGCCCCCTCACCCTCTACATGTTCCAGACCTCCTTCACCTACGGCGATTACGGCTACGGAAGCTCTGTGGCACTGCTGTTGACCCTTCTGTGCCTGGTGGTCACCGTGTTCATCTTCCGCGCGTCGCGCCGCGATCTGACGAAGGGATGACGCCATGACGCTCAGCGCCGCACCCTCTTCGCGGGCACGCACCTTGCGCCAGCGCGCACGAAGGAACCGGTTGCGTCGACTTCCGGCTCACCTGCTCGTCGCCCTGTTGCTCCTGGTCGTGATCGGGCCGCTCGTGTGGCTCCTGCTGGGGTCGTTCAAGACGCAACGGGAGTTCCTCGACGAGCCCGTGTGGGCTCTTCCCACGCAGTGGAACTTCGACAACTACGTCACCGCGTGGACCACGGGCAACTTCTCGCAGTATGTGCTCAACAGCGTGATCTCCGTCTTTCCCGCGCTGTTCCTGATGCTGCTTCTGGGGTCGGCCGCGGGCTTTGCCCTGGAGGTCCTTGTGTGGAAGGGCCGGAACGGCGTTCTGCTGCTGTTTCTCGCCGGCATCATGGTCCCGCTCCAGATGATCCTGCTGCCCCTGTTCACGGTCTACTTCCAGACCGGGCTGACCGGCACGCTCTGGCCGCTCGTGATCACCTACACCGCGGCCGGTCTGCCACTGACCGTGTTCCTCATGGCCGCCTACTTCCGCGCCGTGCCTCGGGAGGTCTTCGAGGCCGCCGCGTTGGACGGGGCCGGCGTGATTCGTGCGTTCTTCCTGATCGGTCTTCCGATGATGCGTAACGCCGTTTTCACCGTCGGGCTGGTGCAGTTCTTCTTCTACTGGAACGACCTGCTGATCGCCCTGACCTTCACCAACTCCGGATCGCTGCGCACGCTCCAGGTCGGACTGCTCAACTTCACCGGCCAGTTCGGCACGGTCGAGTACGGGCCCCTGTTCGCGGCGATCTGCATCAACGTCTTCAGCATGCTCGTCATCTACCTGGTGCTGAACCAGAGGATCCAAAAAGGCCTCGTCGCCGGATCCGTCAAGGGATGACCCGAGAAAGGACAACGATGACCGAACAGATGGATGTCCGGGTTCCCCTACCGGTCGGGTTCGAGCACCTGCGGGAGGCCCTCGGTGTCGGTACACCCGCCCCACGGGTGAGCTGGCGTACCCAGGCTCCCTCCGACTGGCGGCAGAGATCCTACGAACTCCAGGTCCGACGGGAGGGACACCCGGACAAGACCGTGGCCGTCGATTCCGAGTCGCAGATCCTGGTTCCCTGGCCGACCTCCCCCTTGTGTTCACGTGAACGGGCCTCTGTACGGGTACGGGTGACCGGGCATGACGGAACCCGGTCGGACTGGAGTCCCTGGGGGACGGTGGAGGCCGGGTTGCTTTCCCCCGGCGACTGGCGGGCCCGTCCGGTCCAGGCCCCCTGGGAGGAGGATCCCAGAGGCGATCGCCGACCCTACCTGGTACGCAAAGAGTTCACCCTCGGACGGGAGATCACCCGGGCTCGCCTGTACGCCACCGCCCACGGCGTCTTCGAGGCCGAGATCAACGGGCGGCGGGTCGGCGACGACGTCCTCTCCCCCGGGTGGACCGTCTACCACGCCCGTCTGCGCTACCGCACCTACGACGTGACCGATCTGCTCCGTCGCGGCCCCAACGCGATCGGTGCCTGGCTCGCCGACGGTTGGTACCGCGGCCGGCTCGGCTTCAACGGTGGCCACAGCAACCTGTACGGAACCGACCTGTCCTTCCTCGGCCAGCTCGAGGTCGAGTACACGGACGGTGGCCGCGAGGTCATCGCGACCGACCCGAGTTGGGCGGCCTCCTTCGGCCCGATCGTCTCCAGCGATCTGTACGACGGGGAGCACCACGACACCCGTGACGAGCAGCCCGGCTGGAGCGAACCCGGCTTCGACTCCTCCACCTGGCGGGCCACGGTCCCGGTCGGTCGTGACCCGGCCACCCTGGTCGCCCCCGAGCAGCCACCGGTCCGTTGCACGAAGGAACTGCCACCGGTCGAGATCCGCCGTACGGGGTCGGGCTCGTTCCTGCTCGACTTCGGGCAGAACCTGGTCGGCCGTCTACGGATCCGGGTCGACGGGCCCGCAGGGCACACGATCCGTATCCGGCACGCCGAGGTCCTGCAGGAGGAGAAGCTCTACACCCGCACTCTGCGTCAGGCCCCCTCGGTGGACACCCTTGTGCTCGACGGCAAGGGTCCCCGCGAGTGGGAACCGCGTTTCACGTTCCACGGGTTCCGCTACGCGGAGATCGAGGGGTGGGACGGTGAGCTGTCACCGGAGGACGTCGTGGCCCGCGTCCACCACACCGACATGGAAAGGACCGGCTGGTTCGAGAGCTCCGATCCCCTGCTCAACCGTTTGCACGAGAACATCGTGTGGAGCACACGCGGCAACTTCCTCGATCTGCCGACCGACTGCCCTCAGCGTGACGAGCGTCTGGGGTGGACCGGGGACATCCAGGTCTTCGCGCCCACGGCCGCTTTCCTCTTCGACTGTTCGGGCATGCTCTCCTCCTGGTTGACCGACCTGTCCCACGAGCAACGCCAGGACGGAACAGTGCCGTGGTTCGTCCCGACCATCCCCGGCGGGCCGATCTGGTCCCCGCCCCGTCCGGGGGCGGTATGGGGGGACGCGGCCGTGCTCACCCCTTGGGTGCTGTACCGGCGCTACGGTGACGTGCGGGTGTTGGAGCGCCAGTACGGCTCGGCCAAGGCCTGGGTGGACCTGGTCGCCCGACTGGCCGGTCCCGACCGGCTCTGGAACGAGGGTTTCCAGCTGGGCGACTGGCTGGATCCGGCCGCCCCGCCCAACGACCCGGCCGCCGGCCGGACCGACAAGTATCTGGTGGCGACCGCCTATTTCGCCTGGTCGTCCCGGCACCTGGCCAAGAGCGCACGGGTTCTGGGCAAGGACGTCGACGCCGACCACTACGGGCGGCTTTCCGATGAGGTCCGCGACGCCTTCGTTTCCGAGTACGTCCTCGAGGACGGCCGGTTGACCAGTGATGCCCAGACCGCGTACGCGCTCGCGCTCGCCTTCGAGCTGCTCCCCGAGGATCTTCGGGGGCCCGCCGGGGATCGGCTGGCCGCGCTCGTGCGCAAGGAGGGCAACCGGATCGCGACGGGTTTTGCGGGGACCCCTCTGGTCTGTGACGCACTCACCGACACCGGGCACATCGAGACCGCCTACGACCTGCTCATGGAGCGGGAGTGCCCCTCCTGGCTCTACACCGTGTTGCAGGGGGGCACCACCATCTGGGAGCGGTGGGACAGCATGTTGCCGGACGGCACGGTCAACCCCGGGGACATGACCTCGTTCAATCATTACGCCCTCGGTGCCGTCGCCGACTGGATGCATCGTGTCATCGCCGGGATCGACCCGCTCGAGCCCGGGTACCGGCGGGTGCGTTTCGCGCCGCGGCCGGGCGGCGGGTTGACCAGGGCCTCGGCCCGGCACGAATCCCCCTACGGAACATTGGCCTGTTCGTGGATGGTGGAGGAGGGGCGATTCACGTGTGAGATCGAGGTCCCGACCGGGGTGACCGGGATCGTGGAGCTTCCCGGGGGTTCTGCAGGCGAGATCGGCCCTGGGCGGCACACTTTCCACGAGCCCCTCGTGTGAGGGGTGGCCCCGGCGATCCTCCACTGTTCGGAAGATCCTTCGGTGACGGTGGGGACCGGGGCCTCCTCGATGCCGGCACCCCGTCGGAGCTTTCGGCGGGGTGCCGGATATGTGCGAGGTGGGAAGAGGCGCTCAGTGTGCGGGGGTGAACACCGCCGAGTTCTCCCTGACCCACTCGGAGAAACTGCGGGCGGGACGTCCCAACACCTCTTCGACGACCGTTGTGGGACGCATCGGGTCAGCCACCGCGTCGGCGAGTCTGTTGTGGAGAGCGTCCACGATCGTTTCCGGGGCGAAGGTGAGCATTTTCCGACGAGCTTCCTCGGGGGTGATCTCCTCGAAGAGGAGATCACGTCCGATCACCGCTCCGATCAAATCCACCATGTCAGCCCGGGTCA
>DXDP01000132.1 GCA_019115445.1 Candidatus Nocardiopsis merdipullorum | reverse complement strand
ACCACACCGGCGGCCAGGTTGATGGCGGTTTGTGCCCCCACGGTGAAGAAGCTCAGGGTGACCACGGGTGCGCCGTAGCGGTCGACGCGTTCTTGGGCCCGGTCCAGGCGTGGGCCCAGGCGTTTGCCCAGGCGGGATCGGGACACCCCGGCGCCGAGTCCGCGACCGAGCCAGTAGGTGGCCGGTGCACGCAGCAGGATCACCACCAGCAGCGTGAAGTAGACCACCCAGAAGGGTTGCCCCTCCAAGAAGGAGAACTGAGGCATGGATGCACAACTCCCAACCTTGACCTCCACAACTTTGTATTGCCTTACCTAACTTCGGCAAGGGCAGAGGCCAAGAAGGGGCAGGTTACCTATGCCACATTGCCCGATGTGCCCGACTCAACCCGGGGTCGAACGGCCCCACCCGCCCCGGAAACAGGCCCCCTTCACCGGACCTTCGACGTCAGGAAGCCGCCTCCTGAGCCGTTTCCGAACGGGCCGTCGTCGAGATCGTCGCCGACCCCAGGACCGTGTCACCCTCGTAGACCACCACGGCCTGCCCGGGGGCCACCCCGGTGGCGGGCTCGGACAGGTGCACGACCAGCTCCGGACCCTCCAGCCCCGCACGCTGCCACACACGCGCCGGATGGACCTGCCCGTGCGCACGCAACTGCACGATCACCTGAGTGGGCTCGGTCAGCGGAGCACTGCCGCTCCACACCGGACGCACCCCCGTGATCTCGTCCACCCGCAAAGACGCACGCGGACCCACCGTGACCGTGTTCTCCACCGGCTCGATCGACAGCACGTACCGGGGGTCGGGAGAACCACCCAGACCCAGCCCCTTGCGCTGACCGACGGTGAAGGTGTGCGCACCGTCATGGGTACCCAGCACCTGGCCGCTCTCGTCCTGGATCGGCCCCGGCCGCTCACCGATACGCCGGTTGAGGAACCCCTTGGTGTCGCCGTCGGCGATGAAACAGATGTCGTGGCTGTCGGGCTTGTCGGCCACCGACAGGCCCCGCCGCTCGGCCTCGGCCCGGACCTGCTCCTTGGTGCAGTCCCCCAGCGGGAACATCGCGTGCTCCAGCTGCTCGGCGGTCAACACCCCCAGCACATACGACTGGTCCTTGTCCAGGTCGACGCTGCGCACCAAACGCCCATCGGTCTTGCGGACGTGGTGCCCGGTGGCCACGGCGTCGAAGCCCAGGGCGATCGCCCGGTCCAGCACCGCCTCGAACTTGATCTTCTCGTTGCAGCGCAGGCACGGGTTCGGGGTGTTTCCCGACTCGTACTCGGCGACGAAGTCCTGCACGACCTCGCGGTCGAACTCCTCCGACATGTCCCACACGTAGAAGGGGATGCCGATCACGTCGGCGGCCCGCCGGGCGTCGTGGGAGTCCTCGACCGTGCAGCAGCCCCGCGCGCCCGTGCGATAGGACTGGGGATTTTTGGAAAGGGCCAGGTGGACACCGGTGACGTCGTAACCCGCCTCGGCCACACGGGCCGCGGCGACCGCGGAATCGACCCCGCCGGACATGGCGGCCAGTACACGCAAAGTCATAGTGCTTTCAGCGTATGCGCATCACCGGGGTCGAAGCCACGCCCGGGGCACACCCGACCGGTCGGTGAGTGTGGTCGCCGCTTCTGCGAAAATTGTTCCATGGCTCTGTTCCGTCGTCGTCGACCCACCGATTCCACGTCCGCCACCACCGAGTTCTGGGACTACTGGCCCAAGGTCCGCCAGACCCTTTCCGAGGCCGTCGAGTTGGGCAGGCCCGCCCCTTCCGAGGCCGCCGAGAAGGTCAGTGCTCTTGTCCACCAGATCCACCCCGACCTGGACTGGGAGGTCGGTCATGCCCCCAAGGACCAACCGGGTGGGTTGGAAGACCTCGACCTGTCCCAGGACGTGGACCCCGACAAGCTCTTGGCCCAACTGGCCGAGTTGGAAAACCCCTCACAGATGGGTGCGGGTCCGTCCTACACGTTGACCTTGCGTCCCGGCCACTCCGACGAGGCCCGTATCCAGGCCGAACGGTGGGCGCGGTCGGCCCCTGAGGACAGTGAGTGGACCTTCCTTCCCGTCCGCCCCGCGGACCACGAAGAACTCGGCCGTACCGTGCGTTGGGACGACCACGAGTTCGACCTGTCGCACGTGTCGGTGTCGATGCGGGTCGATCAGGCCACCGGAAAGGTCGAGGTGGGGATCTACCACCCCGACAACATGTTCGTGGCGGAGGAGACCCGCGACCGCCTGGCCGAGCACGTGACCCTGTTGGCGCTCGGTGAGGACGACGTGGTCCGGTGGATCGGCAAGACACAACCGCTGGTCGAAAAACCCCTGGATCCGCTCCCGCCCACCGCGATGCCTTCCGTGATCCGTCAGATGGCCGACATGCTCGGCGGTCAGGGCGGTTGGGTCACCCTGCAGGGTCGCGTCCCCATCACCGGGGGGCTGGAGGTCCTGCTACGGCACCCCTTGAGCCGCCGCGAGTTTCCCGCCCTGTCCTTGTTCGTGCACGTGGTCGTTCCCTACACCCACCTGGACGAGGACCGGCTGCCCGCCGAGGAATCCACCGAGGCCCTGGAGTCGTTGGAGACACACCTGGCGACCCTGCTGGGGCAGAACGGTGCCCTGTTCGCCCGCCGCAC
>DXDP01000131.1 GCA_019115445.1 Candidatus Nocardiopsis merdipullorum | reverse complement strand
GCCTTCCTGGACTCCGGCAAGGACAGCCTCGCCAAGGATGGAACGGTCATCGGCTCCGTCCGCTGCATGTCACCGGAACAGGCGAACGGAGAAATCAAGGTCACCTCAGCTGCCGATGTCTACGGACTGGGAGCAGTCCTCCTCTACGCGGCCACCGGTCATTACCCGTACGAGGGCACTCAGTGGCAGACCATCGTGGGCCGTGTCGCCAACAAGAATCACGCGCCTGACCTGAGCGCCTTGCCGAGCTCCCTGCTTCCACTGATCAGCGGGATGCTCGCCTACGAGCCAGTGGACCGGCCGACACTGGACTCCGTGATCGTCACGTGCGGAAAACTGATCGCTGACGCGGGTATGTCTCCCGCCCGGGCGCGCCATATGCTGGTGGACCTCACCGGCTCGTACGTTCCGAGTGAAGACGTCGATGACCTGTCCCCATCGCTGTGGTCCCGTATCGAGGCTCAGGCGCAGGAGATCACCCAAGATTCCGCGGCAGGGGAGAGCCCGCTCGACACTCCGGCGAAGACAGCGGAGGTAACGGAGCCCGGGCGGACACCGGACTTCTCCGAGGAATCTTTCTCCGCCTCCTCAACGGATGGATTGTCCGAGAGCACCCCGCAGGAGCCGGTACCGGCTTCGTCGTTGCGTCCTCCGCCGGCATCCACCTATGTGGCTGAGGAGCTGCGTAAGCAGTACGCGATGCGGTCCACTCTTTGAATGCCTCTTCAACTCATACCGTGTACCGCGCCGGTGAGGACCAGGGCGGAGTCGTGCCCTGACGTGAATACCTGAAAGGAAGGAGTAAGTGCGTGACCAGCCTTGCGGGGAACGGTGACGGCCGAAGTGCCTTGGAGGGCTCCGCTGACCGAGAGGCACGGGACCGAGCGGATGGCGCCGCCACCTACGCGCCGGGGGCCCAGGTCCAGATCCGCCATGAGCAGTGGCTGGTGAAGAAGGTCGCCAGTACGCCCCACGACGGGTGGATGGTCGAGGTCACCGGTGTCTCGCCGCTCGTTCGCGGTGTCGACGCGGTCTTCTACGAGAGCTTGGACCGTATCGAGGTCCTCGACCCGAGCCTGACCACCCTGGTCCCCGACGATTCGCCCAACCACCGCCGCGCGCGGCTCTATCTCGAGGCGGTCATCCGTAAGACGGCTCTGCCTCAGACCGAGCACGGACTCGCTCTGGCCGACAGCTTCCTCATGGATCACCAGGTCCATCAGCTCCGCCCCGCCGAGCTGGCGCTGTCCATGAAGAACCCGCAGCCACGCATCCTGATCGCGGACGTGGTCGGCCTTGGGAAGACCCTCGAGATCGGCATCCTGCTCGCGGAACTCATCCGGCGCGGCCGCGGCGAGCGCATCCTCGTCGTCACCCCCGCGCATGTGTTGGAGCAGTTCCAGCGTGAGCTGTGGACTCGCTTCTCCATCCCGCTCGTCCGTTTGGACTCCACCGGAATCCAGCGTATTCAGCAGGACATCCCCGCTGGTCGCAACCCCTTCGCCTATTTCAAGCGCGCGATCATCTCCGTGGACACGCTCAAGAGCGACGTCTACGCACATCACCTGGACAGCACGGACTGGGACGCCGTCGTCATCGACGAATCCCACAACCTGGTCAACCGCGGCACCCGCAACAACGCCCTCGCACGACTGCTCTCCCGCCGTACCGACGCCCTGGTCCTGGCCTCGGCCACACCACACAACGGCGACGCGGAGTCCTTCGCCGAGCTCATCCGGATGCTGGACGAGGCTGCGATCGCCGACGCCTCCTCGTACGAGATCAAGGACCTGGAGCACCTGTACATCCGGAGGACGAAGACAGATCCGGAAGTGCAGGACTCACTCAAGGGCGTCTGGGCCGACCGCGGGCCATCTCAGCCGGTATTCGCACAGGCCGGTGACAAGGAGATCGCGGTTTTCGAGGCTCTCGCCGATCGGTGGATCCCGCGTGACCCGGACGCCCCGTCCGTCTGCGGCCAACAGCTCGTCGCCTACAACCTGTTCAAGGCATTCCTCTCCTCGCACAAGGCGCTTCAGGAGTCGATCGAGACCCGGATCGACACCCTCGACAAGCCGGTGCGTGGCACACCGGGGCAGGACCCCACCGCTGCCGAGTCCGCTCGGCGCGCCGAGCGGAAGGCCCTCATCGACCTGCGTGCCCTGGCCGGGCGCATCGAGGACGAGGACTCCGCGAAGCTCCGCGCGCTCGTCCGGGAGCTGAAAGAACTCGGCGTCGGACCGGGATCCGACACGAGGGTCGTCATCTTCTCCGAACGCGTCGCCACACTCACATGGCTCGCTCGGACCGTTCCGAAGCTGTTGGGCTTCACACCCAGGAAGGTCGACGAAGGAGAGCGTAAGACCAAGCCCTGGTTGGCCTACGGCGGCGCCGTCCAGGTCATGCACGGGGAAGCCACCAGTGAGGACGAACAGAAGCGGATCATCGAGAAGTTCGGTCTGCGCGACGATCCGGTGCGCCTTCTCTTCACCGGTGACGTCGCCTCCGAAGGCGTCAATCTGCATCAGCAGTGCAACCAGCTCGTCCACTACGACCTGCCCTGGTCGTTGATCCGCATCGAGCAGCGCAACGGCCGGATCGACCGATACGGCCAAAAGACGTCCCCCCAGTTTCGCGCTCTCGTCCTTACCAGCGATGTGAAATGGCGCCAGGACCCGGAGACGGGCGAACCCCGGACGCTGGACGACCGGTTGGTCGGGGCCAAACTCCTCGAGCGAGAGGAACAGGCGCACCGGATCGAGGGTTCCGCTGAAGCGGTCACGGGCCTTTACAACCCGAGGGAGGAGGAGAAGCGTCTGACACGGGACCTCATCGCGGGCGGTACGGTCGAGAGTTCTCACAAGAGCACCAGCAGTGGTGGCGCCCCCATGAAATCGGTGATGAGCAAGCTCATCGGTAACATCGGAGCTGCTCCGACGACGAAGGACGTCACCTACGCGACCGTTCCCCACCTGTTCGGCTCCACAGCGGCCTACTTCGACGAGGCCCTGCGTCAGATCTGCCCGACCGGTCCGGAGAACGAGCTCCATCTGCGCAGAGACAATGACGGCACCATCGCCTTCGAACCTCCTGCGGATCTTCAGTACCGGTTCAAGGCGCTGCCCAAGTCCTACCTGGACGAGCAGGGCATCTTGTCGAGCAGCAAGGCTCCAGGGCGTCTGCGCGTCACGTTCGACCGTGGCCTGGCAGAGAAACGGCTCAAGGCCGCCCGTGACTCCTCCCGGACACAGTGGCCCAATGTCGGGTTCGTCTCCGACGTGCACCCGGTCCTGGACTGGGTCACGGACAAGGCCTTGGCCAGCCTCAAGCACGACCAGGCGTTCGTTCTCGCTTACGTCCCCGACCTGCGCGCCGCCGAGAAGGAGGATCCTCTTCTGGCCGCCGGGCTCACCGGGCCGGTCTACCTCGTGCAGGGTGTCTACTCCAATGACCTGGGACGGCCAACCGTCGTGAAATGGATGGCGGTCCTGGGACTGCCTGATACTCCACGGGTTGTGCCCGTGGACGACCGTTTCCTCGAACTCTGCGGTGTCAGTTCCCAGATGCCCGGCCGTGCGGTTCCGGACGACCTACGAGGTTTACAGGAACTGGTGCCGCAAGCGATCCACGAGGCCAGGCGCTACCTGGTCGAGCAGGAAAGCGAGTACGCCGAGCAGATCGAGGCGACCCTCGCCCCCTACGAGAACCGGGTGGAGAGCTGGCAGCAGGATGCCCTGTTCGCCTCAGCTCGTTCTGCCAAGGGAAGACAGGACGTCAACCTCACCGCGGACCGTCGCAAGAAACTGCTGACCTCTCTGCGGACATCCGGCGCGCCGATGCTACGTCTGCTGGGTGTCCTCGAACCCTTGTCCGCCATGGGAGAAAACAACCGATGAGCACCGACTTCGACTCCCTCTCCAACCGTGGCGAGTACATGTCCGCGCACTACTTCGCCGAGCAGATGGGCGCGGACCTGAGAAAGACCCTGTTCGGCACCTGGAGTTCACGGGAAACCGACAAGCACGACCCGCGTCCCACACCGCGCGAAATGGTCCGTTCCCTGCGCGCCACCTACCTGTCCCCGGAGTTTCGCACCTTCTTCGCCGAGCGTGCTGACGTCGACGCAGAGGACATGGACAACACCGCAGACAACCCCACGGCCCACGCGCGCCTGTCCACCTACGGCGATCCGATATGGCGTCAGCGGCTTACCGACTGGCACCGCCGGGTACTGAAGGCGCTCGGTTTCACCGGTGACTCGGAGCAGCAGGTGACCGTTCACCGCGGGGGACGGGAACATCAGGTGGAGGTCGCCTGGCGTGACGGAGACCTGCTCGCCCTGGAATGCGGATGGTCCGACAGCAACGACACCGCCCTTGACGAGACACGGGCCGGGCTCACGCTGCATCCTCCGCACGTGAGCGGCGGCGAGTCCTACGAGACCGGACAGCGACTCGCCGCCTGGCTGTTCCAGAGCACGCTCGACAGCCCTGAGGGCTCCCCACCCCGCTTCGTCCTCCTGCTGTGCGGTGGCGTCATCGTACTGGCCGACCGGCACACCTGGGCCGAGGGACGGTACCTCGCCGCCAACCTGGATGCCGCGCTGGAACGCTACGACCGCAGGAAGACGGGCGAACTCGCCACCATCGCCGCCCTGTTCAGCCGGGACATGCTCGTTCCCGCTGACGACGGCAAGGGACCGCTCATCGACGTCCTGCTGGGTAAGTCCAACGACAACGCCATCGGTGTCACAGCAGAGCTCCGCGAAGGTTTGCAGCTCTCCGTCGAGATCATCGCGAACGAGGTGCTGGATCGCCTGGCCGAAGCCGAGGTCGCTCCCCGGCAGATCGAGGGACTCGAGCTGGACTTCGCGCAAGAGCTCACCCGCGAGTGCCTGCGCTACCTCTACCGGATCCTCTTCCTCCTCTACGCCGAGGCCAGGCCCGAGCTCGGTATCCTGCCCGCCGATGACGGAACCTATGAGGCGGGGTACTCCGTCGCACGCCTGCGCGACCTGGTGGAGCGCGACGAACAACTCGTCGAGGAGGAGGCGAAGAACGGCTTCCACCTCTTCGCCTCCCTCGAGATCCTCTTCGAGAAGGTCAACGACGGCCACCGCCCCTACGGCACCGAGCCCGACGACGACCAGCCGGGCGATGACGAAGAGACCCGTAGGCTCAAGGCCAAACGCCGCAGCGAGGGACAGGGCCTGCGCTTCGAGGCGCTGCGCAGCAAGCTGTTCGAGCCACAGGCCATCCGCCTGATCGGTCAGGGCGTCACCGACCCGCGTGATGATGGCGAGTCAACACGGCTTGACCTGCGCCTGCGTAACAGTGCCCTGCACGAGGTTCTGCGCCTGCTGACCATGAAGAAGGCGCAGAAGCGCGGTGAACGGGGCGGCTTCATCTCCTACCGCAACCTCGGCATCAACCAGTTGGGTGCTGTCTACGAGAGCCTGATGTCCTACACCGGCATCATCGCCGAGGAAGAGCTGTGTGAGGTCGCCAAGGGAGGTAAGCCGGAGAAGGGCTCCTGGCTCATCCCCGCCGACCAACAGCGAGACCATCAGGGCAGACTGGTCGAATACGGCGAGCGCGACGCCGTCAAGGGTCTGCGCGGGGTGAAGAGGTATCCCGCCGGAACGTTCGTCTACCGGCTCGCAGGCCGTGCTCGGGAGACCTCCGCCTCGTACTACACCCCCGAATCACTCACCAAGGTCACGGTCGAACTCGCCCTCAAGCACCGACTCGACCAAGAACGGGACACCGAGGGCGAGATCGTCAGGACAAGGGCTTCCGAACTCCTCAGGTACAAAATTTGTGAGCCGGCCCTCGGATCGGGGGCGTTCCTCAACGAGGCGATCAACCAGGTCGCCGAGGAGTACCTGCGGCGCAGGCAGGAGGAGCTCGGAACCTCGATCCCCACCTCTGACGCCCTGGCGGAGAAGCAGAAGGTCAAGGCCTACATCGCGCTGCACAACGCCTACGGCGTCGACCTGAACGCCACGGGTGTGGAGCTCGCCGAAGTTTCCCTGTGGCTCAACACCATGCATCCGGGGATGCGGGCCCCCTGGTTCGGCCTGCACCTGCGTCGCGGCAACTCGCTCGTCGGCGCGCGGCGGGTGGTGTACACGGCCGAGGAGGTGGTGTCGAGCAAGGAATGGCTGAGGGACAAAAATACCCTGGCGCCGACGCCATTGCCGTTCGTGGCGGAGACCGGTTCCACAACCCTGCCGGAGGATGCGGTCCACCAATTCCTGCTGCCGTCCCCGGGGTGGGCCTCGGTCACCCGGGCGGGAGGTGGTGCCA
>DXDP01000130.1 GCA_019115445.1 Candidatus Nocardiopsis merdipullorum | reverse complement strand
AGGACGAGGCGGCCACACCCATGAGGATGAACGACGGCTGCTGCGACGCACAGGGAAGGTTCTGGGCGGGGTCGATGGCCTACGACGGAACCCCCGGCGCGGGGTCGATCTACCGCACCGACCCCGATGGCAAGGTCACACGGGTCCTGGACGAATACACCGTCCCCAACGGCCCCGCGTTCACCGCGGACGGTACACGCATGTACCTCGCCGACAGCGCCCAGGGCAGGATCGATTCCTACGAGGTGACGCCCGCCGGTGAACCCGTGACACGGGCCGTCTTCGCCCGGGTCGACGAGGGAAACCCCGACGGCATGCAGGTCGACGCGGAGGCACACCTGTGGGTCGCGATCTGGGGCGCCGGAAGGGTGCACCGTTACCGTCCCGACGGGACCCTGGAGCGCGTGGTTTCCCTGCCCGCGACCCAACCCACGAGCGTGTGTGTGGTCGACGGCCCGAACCCACGGCTGTTCGTCACCTCCGCCACGACCGGGCTCGACCACGCCGGGCCCGATGACGGTGCCCTCTTCTCGGCTCCCGTGGACGTTTCCGCACCGGAGGTCTTCCCCTTCGGAGGAAACCCGTGACACCTCGCTTCGCCCGTGTCGGTGAGGCCGGGATGACGCTCACGTTCGATCCGGTGGTGTGAGTACGGTCGCCGTCGTGGGGTGAGGTGCTCCACCACCTCACGAGCGGGGCTACGCGAGGAAGAGGTTCCGTGCGGACACGTCCAGACGCTTGCCGACTCCCCTCATGGAATGCGTTGGACGCTCCTTGTCGTGGAAACCCTCGCCATCGTCGTCCTGGGCTTGTGGGTCTACTGCCTGATCCCTTCGTGGTCACCCCGCCGTTCTGGCTCCCCGCCATGGTCGCCGCTCTGGTGAAGCGGGGCCCGGACCCACCAGGGTTCGGACGGCCGTGGAGAAGGAAGGCCCACCCGTGCCCGCCCATCGGGCCGGAACCGCAGCTCGGCCCGGGATCTTTTGCCGTGTGGCGGATCATCGCGTGGCGCGGTGGTGGAATTTGCGGACGGCGATCGGTGCGCAGATCGCCACGACGAGGAAGCACCAGGCGAACGCACCCCCCTCCGCGCCATTCCAACGGCTGTTCCAGGAGGAAGCCGCGGACGGCGTCTGAAAATCAGGGGGAGCAGCCAGATGTAGTCGGCCGATTGGACCTCCTCGGCGTTGCGGGTCGGCAACCCGATGGGTGAGGAGATCCATGAGCAGCAGGGCGATGGCTCCGATCCGGTCGACTGTTCCGGAATGCAGAGGATGTGTCGCAGACTTCGTTCGGTCACCGGCATGGTCGACGCGCTCGAACGCGAAGGGCTCATCACGCGAGAGCCCGACCCCGAGGAACTCCTCGCCCCTCTCGGCCCCGAGGAGCGTGCGGAGCTCCACCGCATGCTCACCCTGCTCAAAGGCGCCGCCGCGCGGGGAGAAGCGAAGTAGTAAGGAGTCACGAAACCCGGTTTCGGCGATGGAAGCACCCTTTTTACGGCCCACCGGCACTGTCCATAACCCGCAGGATTTGAATGGTCACTTTTAGTGCTCGATTACGGTGGGTAGCTCCACGGTGTCCTACTCCCTTCCGGTACAGGCGGCACGCATGACCCATGGACACGCAACCCCTCCCCTGACCACCATCGCACCCTCCGACAAGCGCTACCCCGCGCTCAACCGCGGGTTCAACCAACGCTGGATCGCCCAACCCGACTACGTTCGGATGGTGGGCTCACCCGAGGGTGCTGCACGCGCCCTGTCCGAGGCGGTCAACCAGGCCGCGGAGCACTCGGGGCGCAAGCGCGTCACGGTGCGGTCGGGCGGCCACTGCTACGAAGACTTCGTCTGTGGCGAAGACGTCCGCGTGATCCTGGACATCAGCCCTATGTGCGGAGTCTCCTACGATCCCTCGCTGGAGGCGTACTGCGTGGAGGCGGGCGCCACCAACTGGCATGTCTACAGCCACCTGTACCCGCTCAGTGGAAGGGCCCTGCCGGGCGGCTCCTGTTACTCGGTGGGTATGGGTGGACACATCACCGGAGGCGGCTACGGTCTGCTCTCCCGCCAGCAGGGGCTCACCGTGGACTACCTGTACGCGGTGGAGGTGGCGGTGGTGCGACCCGACCGCTCGGTCGAACTCGTGCTGGCCACCCGGGACGACCCCGATCCCGACCGGCGTGAACTCCTGTGGGCGCACACCGGGGGCGGTGGTGGCAACTTCGGAGTGGTCACCCGCTTCTGGTTCCGCGACCCGCCCGAACCCCCGTCGAACGTGCTCCTCGGTGCCCTCTCCTGGAAGTGGTCCGACTTCACCAAGAAAGACTTCGCCGCCTTGGTCACGGCATACGGCGAGTACTTCCGTGATCACCAGGACCCGGAGGAGCCGTCCGGGAAGCTGTTCGCGATGCTCAAGCTCAACCACGTGAGTAACGGGGAGATCGGCCTCGTCGCCCAGGTCGACGCCGACGACCCCGGGGGCGAGCGGGCCATGAAGGAGTTCCTGGAGACCGTCGACGGCCGGATCACACCGAAGTCCGAGCAGATGACGGCTCCCATGGGAGAGCACCCGCCGGTGCAGGGCCTGCGAACGCCCCGGAAGCTGCCCTGGTTGACCGCCACGCAGGTGCTGAACGGCTCCGGTGAGAACCGGTGTGGCAAGTACAAGTCGGCCTACCTGCGTAAACCCTTCAGCAAGGCGCAGATCGAGACCATGTGGGCCTACCTGGGCAAGGAGCACTACACCGACTACGTCAACAAGGAAGCCTTGATCCAGATCGACTCCTACGGTGGTGCCGTCAACCAGCCGCCGAGGGAGACCGCCGTGCCCCAGCGCGACTCCGTTCTCAAGGTGCAGTACCAGGTCTACTGGAAGCGCATCGAACCTGAGTCCGCTGTGGAAAAGCACATCGCGTGGATCCGCGACGTCTACCGAAAGACGTTCGCCGGTACCGGAGGGGTGCCCGTGATCGGTGATGCCACCGACGGTTGTTACGTCAACTACCCGGACGTCGACCTGAGTGACCCGTCCTGGAACCACTCGGAGGATCTCTGGTCGAAGCTCTACTACAAGGACGAATACCCCCGGCTACGGCGGATCAAGGAACGCTGGGACCCGCTCAACGTGTTCCGGCACCGGCAGTCGATCGAACCACCTGCGCGGTCGGAGGGATCCGGAGAGAGTTCCGCATCCTCCTGAGTCGGACCGCTGCTCGAGCAGAACCACCCCGGACCGATGGCCGTGGCGTGATCCCCACGGTGCCTGGGTCGGGTGCCGTGGGGTGCGACGCTCGGGTAGAGAAGAGTACCCGGAGCTCTGACGTGGCCGTGCTGTCCCTGTTCGAGGACACGCGTAGAACGTCCTCGAACGAGGACGGAAAAGATGCGATGCCGGAAGAGTTCACCCTGACGGGGTGGTCGAAGCTCGGTGGCCTGGTCCGCGACACCCGGCTCTCCAAGGCCCTCAGTCAGGCGGCTCTGGCCACCCAGGCAAATGTCGCCCGTTCCTGGCTGGTCCGCGTCGAGGCAGGCCATCGCGTCGCCGAACTGGAGCCCTTGCTCCGACTGCTGGCCGCTCTGGACCTCACCCTCACCCTGCAATCGAGTGTCGATGCGCAGCAGCGGACACGGCCGAGTACGTGCGGAACGGTGAGGTGGCACTCTCCGCACGCCTTCCCAACCAGCGAGGCCCCTATTCAGCGAAAAGGGCCAAACCGTACCTGTTCGGCCTGCTTCCCGAGAACGAGGACGCCCGTGCCGCGTGCTCCGACTGGTCCCGCGCTCATGGTGTGCGAGTACGGGTGGCCTGTGAGGACTGGGAGTCCATCACCTATGAGGCAGTCGGCTCTGGCCCGGAAGGTGAGCTCGCGTACCGGTTGAGCGTCGGCGTGATCGCCTCGACCGTGCGCAGGTACTTGGCACGCATACGCGAACAGACACTCGCGTAACCGATCTACCGCCCACCATCCCGGGTAGGTACAGTAAGCGTTGGGAACGCTGTTCAGGTACAGCGAATGAAGGCCCCCAGTATCACGCTGGGGGCCTTCGTTGTTGGTAGGTGCTACAGGTCGCGTAGAGCAGCAGACAGCGCCGCTGCCCACTCCGCCGACGGAAACATCAGGTGACCGGCCTCCCGGTTCTGCGTGTCGCGCACAGCCGAGGAGCCGGGAAGGTCGGCGACCTCGACGCAGTCCTGCCCCCGGCCGGTGCTGTAGCTGCTCTTACGGAAGTTCAGGACAGGGGTGTGGGAACGCTCAGGCATGATGTGCCTCTACTTCTGGTCGGGGGGCGAGCTTGCTCTCCAAGAATGCCACTGTCTGGGCCGGCGACAGAGCGATACGTCGCACGGCAGAGAACACCCGATCGTAGTGCTCGATCTCTGGCTCCTCCTCCAGGAACAACCCAGAGATGGACTGTTCCAGATACACCAATGACGGGTCATGAGGGAACCGCATTACCACGAACGACCCTGACAACGCTGGGTGGAGCCCTGCCCGATCAGGGATCACACGTACCTGCACAGTCGGACGAGGCATGAGCAGATGGCGGATCTGTTCACCCAGCACACCATCAGAAGCTTTGTGCAGCGCTGCTTCATCGATGACCGCGGTGAGCTGTGGAGCGTCCGGCCTGTCGAGCAAAGACCGCCGCATCATCCGTGCCTCGACCCGACGGTCGACCTCGCTGGGATCGGCGACGCCGCTCCCTTCGATGACGGCACGCGCGTACCCCGGAGTCTGGAGCAGACCCGGGATGACGCCGAGTTGGTAGCTGTCCAACTCGGTTGCCTCGGTCTCCAGGTCGATATAGACGGCGGCGCCGAACTCGTCGCGGTACCCGACCCACCAGCCGGTGCGGCTCCCTTCGGCGGCAAACACCGCTGACCTGAACCGCGCTGCTCACGATCTGCTGTACCGGTACTCGGTCGCGAGCCGGAACGAGGTGACGAACAGCTTCGTGACTTTTGCGGACCTGTCCCAGCGTTCAGAAGAACCCGAAACGATGTTGAGGATCGTAGAGAGGGCATCAGAGGTCGTCGACGTCGGCGACATCGATCGGGCCACCGATCACCTTGCAGGGATCATCGGTCAGGCCGCCTGAGCCGAGGCACAACGAAAATGCCCCGCTCCACCAGCACGGTGGAGCGGGGCGGAGTTGAAGGACATTCAGCACACACTCCGGAACAGTCGGTTGGCGACCACGAGTGAGGTGTACACGCACATGTCACCGGTGATGCAGACTGAACGGTGTCGGTGAGGGATCAGGCGTTGAGGAGTCGTGGTGTGGGAGCCAAAGCCCTACCCAATAAGCGCTTTGCTCCGTGGCGATCGACGGCGAACCCCTACGGCTGCTACACCCGTTGCTACACCTAAGGTGCTCTCATGACCAAAGGCGCTTACCCGGTTGGGTAAACGCCTTTGGTCAAAAGTGGCGCACTCGGGAGGATTCGAACCCCCAACCTTCTGATCCGTAGTCAGATGCTCTATCCATTGAGCTACGAGTGCAGATTCTGTTGTGTGCCCCGGGTGGGTCTTGCTCATCCGGCGACGTCTTCGACTGTA